>JAOTWH010000023.1 GCA_029863035.1 Acidimicrobiia bacterium
AGGTGCATTAAGTACGTGGACCGCGTTGTCGGTGGTGATCACGACAAAGTCATCCGCCAGTTGGCCGTCAGGGGTAAGTGCCTGGGCGCGCACTCCGCTGTGGCGTCCTTCAAAGTTGGCGGCCTTGAGATCGGGAACCAGCCGCTGCACGTCGCGCACGAAGAGTCGCTTGAGAAGTGAGCGAGCCATCTCGTGCAGCCCGCTGCGCCAATGCCTCCGAGCCAGGCGCCAGGTCCCCCCGTAGGACAAGGCATTCCACAGCTCGGCGGGCCGAGTCGTCCAGCGCCCATAGCCTTCGCGGGCGAAGGCGAGCACTGCGTTGGGTCCGGCTTCGACACTCCCGTCGGGGCGGCGGGTCAAGTGCACGCCGAGGAAGGGGAGCCGGGGGTCGGGCACGGGATAGATGGAGCTCTTCACGTAGTGGCGTGCCGAAGCGGTCAGATTGAGATACTCGCCTCGGAACGGAACGATGCGGATCGGCGGGTCGACGCCCATGACCTTCGCCACCTTGTCGCTGTAGAGCCCCGCACAGTTCACCACCACCTGACCACTCGCCTCACCTGCTCCGTGGCCCACCCGCCATGAGTCGCCCTGGCGGGCGACGGTCCCGACCGGTGCATCGAGGACGACCTTGGCTCCGTCCCGCAGGAGGGTCTTGGCCAGGGCTCGGGTGACGGCGCCGAAGTCGACGGCGCCTGTGGCCGGTACATGCAGGGCATCCACTCCGGCGGCATAGGGCTCGATCTCGCGGAGCTCGGCTGCTCCGATGCGACGCACCCCGCTCAACCCGTTGGCGCGACCGCGTCGCTCGAGTTCGTCGAGGCGTTGGCTGTCGGTGTCGTTGTGGGCGATGACCACCTTGCCATCCTCCGTGAACGGAATCTGGTGTTCCTGGCAGAAGTCCACCATCAGGGCTGCGCCCTTCACGCACAGCTGGGCCTTGAGCGAGCCGGGTTGGTAATACAGGCCGGAGTGCAGGACGCCGCTGTTGCGTCCACTCTGGTGCATGCCGACGTCGGACTCCTTCTCCAGTACCGCCAGGTCTAGATCGGGGCGGCTATCGAGAAGGGCCCGTCCGGTAGCAAGGCCGATTATTCCCCCGCCGATGATGACGACATCGTGTCCCATGCAGTGAGGCTAGGGAGGGCCTTGCGACTCATCCCTTCGTCTTCCCTTCTCGCTTGCGGGGGAGGTACGCCAAGCCAAGCGCGGGGGATGTCTTCCTTCTCCCGCTTGCGGGGGAGGTACCTCGGGCCTGAGAGGGAAAGAATTCGCGCCCGCTCCGACCTACTCCTCTTCTTCTGACCCCTGCTCGCCTTCGCCGCGCTGCTCGGCTTCGTAGGCGGCGCGTTCGGCTTTTCGCTCCTCCTCATGGCGGGCGTGTTCGGCTTTTCGCTCCTCTTCATGGCGGTCGTGCTCGGCTTTGCGCTCATCGCGCGCCTGGTCGGGGGTCAACTGCTCGGGATTCATCGGATCGCCTGTTGTTGTCATCTGAAACCAAGTTTACGGCGCTCTAGCTCACCACTTGGCGCCGCGCCAGGCGGGGTAGGCGATGGCGCCGATGACCGGGGCGATGACCACCCACAGCACGATCGTGGCCAGCAGGGCGGTCCCATATGAGAAGGGCTGGTTGCCCAGCTCCTCTTTGAGAATCCCCCCATAGAGCATCAGAACCCAGGCACTGAAGAAGACGGAGACCCCTGCCCCCGGTATAGCGAAGATGTATCTCATTCATCCCTCCTTTTGGTCGAACCCATCGCGGTCTGTTCAGTCGCGGAGCTTCACTGCTACGAACACGGTTTGGTTACCCGCCTCGTCGGCCACGGAGGTTTCCGCGATCTCGAGGCCGTATGCGGCCGCTCGCGGTGAAGCCAGTGCGGCCGTGGTGGGATCGCCTTCCTCGACCACCTCTCTGGCGGCTCCGGCGGTGTCGGTCGTGACCACCGACGCCCAGCCGCGCTCTGCCAGGTAGTTGGCTGCTTGCCCAAGGGCGACTGAGTGGGACTTGACTCGAGCGATCTTCGACAGGTCGGCCCCCGGCAGCACCAGGAGTGCATGGCCGATGGCCACAGTCGTTTCTCCTACTTTCTCCAACTCCGAGATACCGGCCACAACTTCTTCGATGGGCCCGGTGATGGAGTTGGAGACGGGCAGAACAAGTCGATCTACTGCACCGTTCTCGAGTGCCTCGAAACAGCCGACGAACGAGCGGAACCCAACGGCCTCATCGTCGGCGAAGATTTCCGCCGCTGCCATCGAGCTGTAGGAGTGCGGTTCCCCCTGGTATCCGATCCTCATGAGGGAACGCTAATAAAGGTTGGAAGTTCTGGCCGAATTCGCCCCGGCTTGTCGCTAGCGTTTCGCTTCCAGGAGGTCCCCAGCCGTGTACACCAGTCCTCTGCCCGATGTCGAGATCCCGCAGCTGCCGATTAGCGACTATGTACTCCGCCTTTCCTCCGAACTGGGCGACAAGGCGGCACTGATCGATGGGCCGACGGGCCGCACCCTCACCTTCTCCGGCCTGGCCGATTCTGTGAAGCGCTTCGCCTCTGGCTTGGCCGCCCGTGGCTTCGGCCAAGGCGATGTCATGGCTATCTACTCGCCAAATGTTCCCGAGTACGCGGTCGTGTTCCATGCAGTTGCATCGCTTGGGGGGATAAACACCACGATCAACCCGCTCTACACGCCGGCCGAGCTGGCTCATCAGCTCACCGACTCGGGCGCCAAATGCCTCTTCACCATCCCACAGTTCCTGGAAAGCGCCACCGAAGCAGCCTCCCTGGCCGGGGTGGCGGACATCATCGTTTTGGGGGATGGGGATGGAGCCACGCCTTATGGGGACATACTGAGCGCCGCAGCGAACCCACCCGATGTGAGCATCGAGCCGGACGATCTGGCGGCGCTTCCCTATTCATCCGGTACCACCGGGCTTTCTAAGGGCGTGATGCTGACGCACCGCAATCTGGTCGCCAACATCCAACAGTGCCTGCCGGTTCTCAACGTTGGGCCCGAGGACACCGTCATCGCGGTGCTTCCTTTCTTCCACATCTATGGCATGCAAGTGATCATGAACATGGCCGTGAGCCAGGGCGCCACCGTGGTCAGCATGCCGAGGTTCGACCTCGAAGGATTCCTTGGCCTGGTGCAGGATCACAAAGTGACGGTCGCCTACCTGGTGCCGCCCGTTGTGCTCGGGCTGGCGAAGCACCCCGCAGTCGATGGCTTCGATCTTTCGTCGCTGCGACTCATCATGTCTGGGGCGGCTCCGCTGAGCGCCGAGCTTCAGGAAGCTTGCGCCGCTCGGCTGGAATGCACCGTCATGCAGGGATACGGCCTAACCGAGACCAGCCCGGTCACCCACGTGAACCCACCTGAGGCCAACCGCCCGGGGACTGTGGGCATTGCACTTCCGCTCACAGAATGCCGCATCGTTGACGCGGTCACCGAAGAAGATGCGGCTATGGGCGAGAAAGGCGAGCTGTGGATGAGAGGGCCGCAGGTGATGGCCGGATACCTCAACAACGAGGTAGCCACGAAGACATCGATCGACCCTGACGGCTGGTTCCACTCTGGAGACCTCGCCACTATCGATGCCGATGGCTACTACACCATCGTCGACCGACTCAAGGAGCTGATCAAGTTTAAGGGCTTCCAGGTGGCCCCGGCCGAACTGGAGGGGCTGCTGCTGACCCACCCTGCCGTCGCGGATGCAGCAGTCATACCCTCGCCAGACGACGAGGCAGGCGAGGTTCCCAAGGGATTCGTCGTGTTGAAGCAGGACACGTCGGCCTCCGCAGACGAGATCATGGACTGGGTGGCGGGCGAGGTCGCCCCCCATAAGAAGATCCGGCTGCTAGAGATCGTCGACGAGATCCCCAAGTCGGCCTCTGGCAAGATCCTGCGACGGATCCTGGTCGAGCGTGAGCGAGCTAGCCGCCGAGCTTCTTAGGCGCCTTCCCCGCCCCCATCGTCGTCATCGCCGCCCGCGATCGATTTGAAGTCGTCGGCAGAGGGCATCTCTAGGCCCTCGTCCTTCATGCTCATGAACGCCCCGTAGGTGACGGCGGCTGCCGCGATGATTCCGAGGAACAGACCGAACTTAGTGAGGTCGGACTCGGTCAGCCAGCGCAGGATGATGAAGATCGTTCCCAATGCGCCGAGCACGAGGGCGATCTGCTCGGTGCGCAGGTTGCCGGCATTGACGGCGTTATCGGCGAACACCTTCAGCGCCAGCAGAACTGCTCCGGCTATGGCCAAGAAGCTCCCGAACCAGGCAAGGAAACCCGAATCGAAAGCGTTGATGCTGATGCTCAGGACCCCGTACCAAGGAAGGAACAGGTTGATGATGAGCACCGCGCCCGCGCCTATGGCGAGTTTCTGACCGGTGGTCAGCTTGCTGAGATCCACTTTGCCTCCCGACGAATCGTGGTTCGTCGGATTATGCCATTTCGTAAGCTCGCCTGTCGGCAGGACCTGGCCGTAATGGCTTGACAGTGGTGATCGCACGAGGCACACTCCCGCCCAGTCGTGACACCATCGTCTGCCCATCGCCGAGGCCGTTCCCGCCAGAATCCAACAGCCCCCCTTGCGGGGCTTTCTTTTTGCCCACGATGATCCGCCTTCCTGGCCTCGCCGACGTCCACGTCCACACCCGACAGCCCGGGCAGGTGCACAAGGAGGATTGGTCGACGGCTTCGGCAGCTGCCTTGGCCGGGGGGTTCACTGCCATCCTGGCGATGCCGAATACCGATCCTCCTGTTACCGATGCGGCCAGCCTCGAACTTGCCTTCAAGGGCGCCCACGAAGGTGCCCGGTGCGACTTCGGGCAATATGTCGGTGCAACCCCATGGAACCCCGAATCGGTTGCGGCGCTTGCACCGCGGGCGGCCGGTCTGAAGATGTACCTCAACGACACTTTCGGAGAGCTTCGGCTCGATGACATGACGTCGTGGACGCCCCATCTGGAAGCGTGGCCGGCCGATCGGCCGCTGGTGGCGCATGCCGAGGGCCGCACCATGGGAGCCCTGGTTCTGCTGGCCCATACAGCCGGTCGTCCTATTCACATCTGCCATGTTTCGCGCCGCGAAGAGATCGAGCTGATCGGTCGAGCGAAAGCCAGCGGCGTTCAGGTGACCTGCGAAGTCGCTCCCCACCATCTGTTCCTCAGCGCCAAAGATGCCCCGAACATCGGAGAGGGCCGTTGCGAGGTGAGGCCCCCGCTTGGTGACCTTGACGATCAGGCTGCGCTGTGGGAGCACCTCGAGGCGATCGATGTCTTCGCCACCGACCACGCGCCTCATCTGTTGTCCGAGAAGGACGGCCACGACCCTCCCCCAGGATTCGCCGGGCTCGAGACGGCGCTGCCGCTGCTGCTCACTGCGGTGCACGAGGGACGGCTGAGCATCGAGCAGGTCACCCAACGTTTGGATTCGAACCCGCGTCGGATATTCGGTCTGCCCGCGCAGCCCGACACCTACATCGAAGTCGACCCCGAAGCCTCGTGGCAGATCTCCGGCGCCCACCAGCACTCCCGTGCCAAGTGGACACCGTTCGAAGGCCGGACCGTCAGGGGTCGAGTGGAGCGTGTCGTGCTGCGGGGACGGGAGGCCTTTGCGAACGGCGAAGTGTTATCACCCCCCGGATCGGGGTTAGATCTGAGACAAGAGGAGGAAACGAAATGACAAGTAGCGAACATCTGCCATTCGGAGACCAGCGCTCCGCCCCCTTCTACGGAGCGGACGTTCTGTCGGTGAAGCAGTTCGACAGGGACGACCTCAGTTACATATTCGGCGTGGCGCATGAGATGCGCGAGATGGTCGCCAGGGTTGGCACCTTTGACCTGCTGAAGGGGAAGATCCTGGCGAGTCTCTTCTATGAGCCGTCCACCCGCACCTCGTCATCCTTCACGGCTGCGATGGAGCGCCTTGGTGGAAGCGTCATCCCGATCAATGAGGTGAGCTACTCCTCGGTGTCGAAGGGGGAGTCTCTTCCCGACACAGTGCGCACCATGGAGTGCTACGCAGATGTCATCGTGCTGCGACACCCCGAGGTGGGGGCGTCGGCCGAAGCCGCCCAGTACGCCTCCAAACCCATCATCAACGCAGGCGACGGTGTTGGAGAACACCCCACCCAGGCGCTGCTTGATCTGTTCACCATCTACGAAGAGCTGGGCCACGTGGATGGCCTAAGCGTCACGATGGTCGGCGACCTCAGATATGGGCGCACCGTGCACAGCCTGGCCCGCTTGCTTGCGAACTACGACGTCTCGATCAACTACGTGTCGCCTGGCGTGCTGGCGATGCCACCAGAGATAGTCAGCGAAGTTGGTGAGAGCGGCATTCCCCAAGCCGAGCATGATTCGCTCGATGCGGTGCTGGGAGAGACCGACGTCCTGTACGTCACCAGGGTGCAAAAGGAGCGGTTCCCCGACGTCGGCAGCTACGAGGCGGTCAAGGGCAGCTTCGTGATCACCCCAACCACGATGGAGAAGGCCAAGGAGCAGATGATCGTTATGCATCCGTTGCCCAGGGTGGGCGAGATCGATATGGCTGTTGACGCCGACCCCCGTGCCGCCTACTTCCGCCAAATGGAGTACGGGCTCTACGTGCGGATGGCGCTGCTGGCCATGGTGTTGGGCAAAGCGTGATGACTTTCTTCTTGAGTTTCGGCAACCGCCCTAACTCCCGATATCGCCTAGGGCTGCATGGGGTTGGTTCCAGGCGAGGCCGGCGGCCGAGCCACGAGGGGTCTCCGAACGATGCGGTAGCCAGCTCCTGGTTGAGTGAGGCTTGCGATCGGCCGGGCGAGCCTCAACCAGGAGCAAATGTATGACCTCGTTCTTCGAGCGGCTGGAAGCGCGGGCCCACCAAATCGATTCGTTGCTTTGCGTTGGCCTGGATGCTCATCCCGAACTACTTGCTGAGGACGACGCCAAGGCTGCATATCGATTCTGCCTCTCGATCATCGAGGAGACATCTCCCCTCGCAGCCGCCTTCAAGGTGAACGCAGCTTTCTTCGAGGCGTTCGGTGCGGATGGCTGGGCGGCGTTGCGCGATGTGATCGCCGCGGTTGTCCCCGACATTCCAGTGCTGCTGGACGCCAAGAGGGGGGATCTTGGATCGAGTTCGAGCGCCTACGCCAGAGCCGTATTCGATGAGCTAGGTGCTGATGCCGTCACCCTGTCTCCCTACATGGGGCGCGATGCCCTGTTGCCCTTCCTGGAGCGCACCGACAAAGGCGTGTTCATCTTGGTGAGGACATCCAATCCAGGAGCGGCGGAGATACAGGACGTTCGCCTGGCTTCGGGCGAGCTGGTGTACGAGCACGTGGCGGTGTCGGTGGATGGTTGGGGAAGCAACGTGGGGCTGGTGGTTGGTGCCACCGAGCCCGAGGCCATGGCCGCGGTTCGCGCCCTGGTACCCGAAGCTTGGATCCTGGCACCGGGCGTGGGCGCTCAGGGGGGAGATCTGGCGGCAGCCGTTGGCGCAGGTGTTCGAGCAGACGGAGCTGGCTTGCTGGTTCCGGTGTCGAGGTCCATCGCGCAGGCCGACGATCGGGCTGAGGTGGCAAACGAGCTGCGTGACGCGATCAACGAAGCCCGGCAAGATCAACCACCGACCGATGATCTGGACCGCCTGGCCAGGGAGTTGTTCGAGGCAGGTTGTGTCGGTTTCGGCGAGTTCACGCTCAAGTCTGGGGCGGTGTCTCCCTTCTACATCGACCTTCGCCGCCTCGCTAGCCACCCCAAAGTCCTGGCACACGTTGCGGCAGCGATGAATCGATTGGTGGCCCCGCTCGATTTCGATCATCTTGCTCCCATCCCATATGCCGCCATGCCGATCGGCACGGCGATGGGCCTGAGCGCAGCGAGGTCGGTCGTCTATCCGCGCCGCGAGGTGAAGGATTACGGGACCTCAGCTTCCGTTGAGGGCGTCTTCTCCCATGGTGAGCGCGCCTTGGTGATCGACGACCTTGCCACCACGGGGGCGAGCAAGTTCGGCGCCATCGCTCAACTGAAGGAGGCCGGACTCGAGGTGGAGGACATCGTTGTCCTGATCGATCGGGAGGGAGGTGCCGGCACCGAACTGGCGGAAGCGGGCTACCGATTCCACGCGGTCATGACCGTGACCGATCTAATGGGCCGTTTGGAGCGCCAGGGAGTTATCGCCAACATCGAAGGTCAAAGTGTGGCAAAGTTCCTAAATGGCTGATCGGTACAAGAGTATCTTCGTGCGGACCGGGCGGTACGACGCCGAGCGGGTCCACAACGCGACGCTGCGCATGGCCAGGTTGGCTGGCGCGGTGCGGCCATTGGGATGGGCTGCGGGGCGGATGTGGAACGCCCCGGCCGACCCGGCAGTGGTCTTCGGGCTGCGCTTTCGCAATCGGGTTGGCCTGGCTGCCGGGTTCGACAAGAGCGGTACGGGTTACCGAGGGCTGTCACGCTTGGGCTTCGGCCACATCGAGATCGGTACCGTCACCCCAAAGGCGCAGGAGGGGAATCCCACGCCACGCGTGTTTCGGCTCGACGAATACGGAGCGATCATCAATCGAATGGGCTTCCCCAATCGTGGCGCCTATTTCGTTTCGGAGCAACTGAAGAAGCGCCGTCCCAGAGATCTGGTGATCGGAGTCAACATCGGGATGCAGGCCTCGACGCCAATCGAAGACGCGCCGCGCGACTATCTGCACCTGCTCGATACTTTCGCTCCGCTGGCCGACTACCTCACCATCAACGTCAGCTCGCCCAATACCCCCGAACTACGAACCCTTCAGGCGGGAGGTCCGCTGGGAGAACTGCTGCGGGCGATGGTGGCCCGTCGCCGCAGTATTGGATCGGCGATTCCCTTGCTCGTGAAGCTGTCACCAGATCTCGACGACTCGTCCCTCGACACGGCGCTCAAAGCCATGCTCGATTCGGGCGTCGACGGCGTTATCGCTACCAACACCACTCTGGCTCGGCCCCCGGAGTTGACGGAATCGGATGACGAAGAGGGCGGACTGAGCGGAGCGCCGCTGTTTTCGACCACGCTGAATATCGTTCGCGAGATCCGGACTCGAATCGGAGACGAGATACCGATCGTGGCCGCGGGAGGCGTGAGCGATGCCGCGAGTTTTACCGAAATGCGCGATGCCGGGGCTTCGCTTGTGCAGCTCTACACCGGGCTTGTCTTCAAGGGCCCGCGGCTGGTTAGGGACATGATGGAGGGGCTGGAACCGGGAGTCGCTCACTCGGCATAGAATTGGTCGTCGACCAGCCTTTCGCTGACGAATCCGCCGTCGGGATCGAATCGGTAATGGCCGAAGTCCTTTCTGAACTCAAGCTCGAGAGGTGCAGGGCCGTCGCGGTTCTTCTCGATGGTGAAGATGACCTCGCTCTTGAAGGTTTCTGCTCTCACCGGGTCATAGGCGGTGTGGACGTTGGAGACCGCCCGAAACTTATCGTTGAGCATCACCACAACGTCCGCTTCGTACGCCAGGGCGCTCGAGCCTCGCATGTGATGCATGCGGAGGCGGCGGGCATTGAGGCCGACCCGATCTCCCGCCACCACGGCCACCACCGGGATGCCGTGGCGCAGCGCGAGTTCCTTGAGCCCCTCAGTGATCTTGGCAACGCGTCGTGATTCGTCAGAGGCACCTTGCCAAGCCACCTTCTGTAGATAGTCGACGAACAACACGGCCTCGCCCGCGGGATGTTGGCGGACGATCTCTTCTAAGCGGGGGATTCCGGTATGGGCCGATGACGCTTGCACCAGCCAGAGGTTGTCTGCGTATGCGGCCAAGCGACCGGCCGCAGCACGGACAACCTCGCCACTCGAAGTCGACTCGCCCAGTTTGCGGTCACCGGCAGCGATGGACCTGACCAATTCTCGGATCTCGGTTCTGGGAACGCCGTCGGCTGTGCTGCCCACTTCCGATAGCAACAGCCTGGCGAGAAGAGAGGCGTGATCGTGCTCGTAACAGGCGAAGACGCAAGGAGTACCCGAAGCAGCGAGGTTTCGGGCCCACTGCAGGCTGATGATCGTCTTGCCAACACCCGGCCCTCCACCGACCAATACCAGGTCACCGCCTCGTAGCCCACCGCCGATGGCACGATCGAATGGACTGAAACCCGTCTGGAAGATGACCGGGCCCGTCATGGAGCGGCCCCCGGCCTGGAGATCCGCCAGAACCGATGCTGCTGAGCGTGGCTTGCCTGCTTCGACTGCTAGTTCGATCATCGGATCATCCTCCCGTGAAGAGGGCGTCGTACATGCGTAAAGCGGCCGGACCGAGCAGCACCACGAACAGGGCGGGGAAGATGCAGAAGATGAGGGGGAACACGATCTTGACAGGCACCTTGAATGCTCGCTCTTCAGCTCGTTGGCGCCTCTTGTCGCGCAGCTCGTTGGCCTGGATCCGAAGCGTTTGCGCGATCGGGAGGCCGTACTGCTCCGACTGAACCACCGCGAATACGAAGTTGCGGAGGTCAGGAACATCGGTGCGGGTGGCAAGGTTGTGGAGCGCCTGACGACGCGGCACACCCATCTGCATCTCCTGAAGAGATCTGAGGATTTCCGCTGCGATCGGACCGGTGCCGGTCTGGCCGGCGCGGGCCAGGGCCGCTTCGAACCCAAGGCCCGCCTCCACACTGATCATCATCTGGTCGAGTACGTCAGGCAGGTCGAGAGTTATCTGCTGCTGTCGCACCCGGGCTCGGCTATTGAGGCTGAGCTCCGGAGCCAGGTAGGCGACGACACCGATTACGGCGGCGAATGCTCCCCAAGCCAGGGGCTGGCTCGATCGCAACGCCCACAGTAGGCCCAGTGTCGCCATCGCCCCGATCAGCAGCTTGGTAGCTAGAACTCGCTCTACGAATCGATTCGGCATGCCGGCGAGTGCGACTTTGCGCTCGATGTTGCGGACCCAGCCTCGTGGCGTCAGACGCCGTACTCGCTGCGCCATAGCTTCGATGAAAGGCTTGAGAAGACGATCACCGGCAGATCGTTCCAGGGCGATCTGGTGCATGTCGGGCCCGCTGTGGCGCTCCTTCTTGAACCTGCTGAGAATTCCACCGCCTTGGACGGCGGCGCCGGCACCGCCTGCGGCGTACCAGAGAAGAGGCAGGCTGGATGCGACTGCCGCTGCTGCGATTAGGACTGTTAATGGCATGAGTGCTCCTTTAGAACTGCAGTCGGACGATGCGGCGGATCCACAGAGCACCCGTTCCCATGAACATCAGTGATCCGACGAGCATGAGACGCCCCGGGCCCGACTGGGTTAGCTCGGCCATGTAGCTGGGATTTGTGATCGATACGAAGGCGCCGACAACGAAGGGCAAGGCCATCAAGATGAACCCGGACAGGCGTCCCTCGGCGCTCAGACTGAGAATGCGCCTTCGGATCTGATTGCGGTCGCGGATCGTTTCGGCCACCGTTTGCAGGATGTTGGCCAGGTCGCCTCCAACATCTCGATGTATCTCGATGGCGTCGACGACCCATGCGAAGTCCTCGCCCCCCACACGCTCCGACATGGCCCGCAGTGCCTCTTTCATGTCGCGGCCGAGCTGCACTTCGGCCACGAGTCGCCTGAACTCGTCCGATGACGGTGGCAAGTCCTCCGCAGAGACTGCGTCGATCGATTGCAGCAGTCCGTGCCCTGCGAGAAGTCCGCCAGCAATGAGCTGTAGAGCGTCGCTCAACTGATCCGCGAAAGCCTGCTTGCGCCGACGACCCTTGATGTTGATCACGAGACGCATGAACAAGGGCGATGCCATACCGCCCGCGATGCCGGCGGTGAAGCCGAAGAAGAGGGCGAGAACGGCCGCGGCGCCGAGTGCGAAGCTGGCCGCCAACACCATGAATTCGGCACCTCGCAGAGTGATGCCCGCCTGTTCGAGACTGGCTGCCAGGCCTCCGGTGCGGCCCTGATTCTCTAGCGTCCGCTCCGCGAAGAGCGTGGCACGATTCGTAATGCCCTCGAGGGTTCTGCTGCCCTTGCCCCGAAGCCTCATCCCTGACGATCCTGGAGCGCGATCGCTGGTCTGCCCCAACCTGAGGAGGCCGAATAGACCGGCGAAAACGAGGGAGGCTCCGGCCAGCACTGCCCAGTCGTTGGCCAGTATCCCAGGGTGGACCTCCGTGCTTTCGAGCAGCGGTGGTGGGGTGGGCGCCTCCACGGGTGACCGAGTGGCCTCCGGGCTGGCGAATACGGGAGGAGGGTTGGGGAATTGGACCCGCGCCGAGCCACTAGCTACGAGCCCGTTGGCCGTGGCGCTGACCTCGATCGTGGTGGGCCCAGCAGCCTCGGACGTGAAGGAGATCAAGTACTGGTTGACCAGCACCGACGCGATTTCGTCGAAGATGGCGGCCAGAGCCTCCGGATCGCCTGTCCCGACTAGCGCACCTCCTGTGGCGGACTCGAGTCGCTGCAAAGCCTCAGAATCGGACTCGGGGCTTTGCAGCTCTATGGCGTAGAAAGATGCGTCGGCCGCTAGAAGGGCCACGATGGCGTTTTCCAACGACGATGCGCTTACGGTGTCGCCGCCGTCGCTGAGCACGATCAGCGATCTCCTCGCACCGACCGCGCTGCCTCCCCACAGTCCCGCACCAGCGATGAGACCGTCGTAGAGGGCGGTTTCTCCCGCAGCAGTCAACCCGCTGATTGCCTGCCTGGTGGCCTCGGCGTCGTTTGTGAAGTCGCTGACAACAGTCGGCTGGCTAGAGAACCCGACGATGGCGATTCGGACCTCCGGGGGCATCTGGTCCACAAAGGCCAGTGCCGACTCCTTGGCAGCTCCCAACGGCGCGCCTGCCATCGACTGGGACAGATCCAGTAGCAGCACCACGTCGAGAGCCTCGGTGGGGAGCCTCTTGACGGTTACCTCTCTGGGCGCACCGTTCTCTAGCACGGAGAACGCGTCCGCCGGAATATCGGTCCCCACCAGGGGTCGCGGCATGCCAACGGTGAGGGCGATCTCAGGGTGCTGGCTCTGATCGAGCTCCTCGATGGTGAGGGTGACCGTCTCCTGAGCCTGCGCGGTGCCGGGTAGCGACGCGACAGTGAGTGCCATGGCCAGCGCCATCATGAGTACTAGGCGGTTGCTCTGCGAGTGCATCACGCCGCCTGGTGCAACGTTGGGGCGCCGAACACCGTCGGGTCGAAGGTCACCCCGACGCCTGCCAGTTGATCTACGAACTGAGGCCTGAGGCCCGTTGGCCTTACGGATCCCGCGATCCGGCCGTCCTCATCGACGCCTGCCTCGTAGTCGAACGAGAAGATGTCCTGCAGAGTCACGACCTCGCCCTCCATGCCGACCACCTCGGTGATATGGGTGATGCGTCGACTGCCGTCGCGCATCCGGCTCAAATGGACGATCATGTCGAGCGCGCTCGAAGTTTGCTCGCGGATCGCACGGATAGGAAGGTCGAGACCAGACATCAACACCATCGTCTCGATGCGGGCCACCGCGTCACGTGGGGAGTTGGCATGTATGGTCGACAGCGACCCGTCATGGCCGGTGTTCATGGCCTGCAACATGTCGAGCGTCTCCCCGCCGCGCACCTCGCCTACCACGATGCGATCCGGCCGCATTCGAAGCGAGTTGCGAACCAGATCGCGGATCGTGATCTGACCCTTGCCCTCAATGTTCGGTGGTCGTGATTCGAGACGAATGAAGTGTCGCTGGTGCAACTGCAGCTCGACCGCGTCCTCGATGGTCACGATCCTTTGATCGTCTGGGATGAAGCCCGACACCACGTTCAGCAGCGTCGTCTTGCCTGTGCCCGTTCCGCCACTGATCAGAATGTTGAGCCTGCCTCGCACACAAGCGTCGAGGAATTCGGCAACCCCGTCGGTGATAGTTCCCATCCGCACCAGATCGGCAACCTGGAACGGGTCCTTGGAGAACTTGCGGATCGTTAGGGCGGGACCGTCCACCGCCAGAGGCGGGATGATGGCATTAACCCGGGACCCGTCTGGCAAACGAGCATCCACCATGGGCGACGACTCGTCGATGCGTCGGCCCACCTGGCCAACGATGCGCTCGATGACTCGCCGCAGGTGCTCCTCAGAATGGAACCGTGTGCCGGTTTCGTTCAGCATGCCGTTTTGTTCAATGAATATCGGGTTGTCACCGTTGACCATGATCTCAGTGACCGTTCCGTCTGCTAGAAACGATTGCAGCGGTCCGTAGCCCAAGATGTCGTCGCTGACTGCAGCAACGAGCTTGGCTTGCTCAGCGGCGGACAAAGGTGCGTTCTCGTCGGCGAGGACAGTGCCCAACTCGTCTCGGACGACGGCGCGCAGCTGATCTTCAGTAAGCGACGCGTCGTATAGCTGGGCTCCGATCCGGCTAAAGAGAGCTGCCTGGGCTCGCTCCTTGAGCCGATCCAAGGGATCGGTGGTTTGCGTGCGGCTGACCGTCGGAGCGTCGCTTTCGACGCTCTTGAGACGTTCGCTTAGTTTCATCCGGCCAACCTCCCTAATAGTCCAGTTGGAGCAGCTGCCGTCACATCGGCGAACTGGCTGGCCAGCTCCATGATCTTGCGAGCAACGTCCGACTTTGCGTTCGACTCCACGATGGGAACACCTTCGTTCATCGACACCGGTACGGCCCGCGAACTCGGGATGCCGATGTCCACCCGCATCCCGATGGTCGACACGACCTCTTGCTCTTCCACGCCCACGCGACTTCCGGCGCGGTTGAGCACGAGCTTCCGATTCGGCTCGGTTATCTGAAGGGCATCGAGGGCGTCGATCACCTTGCGAGTGCTGAGGACGCTCGTGCGTGATAGGTCGCATGCCATGACAACGTCGGTTGACTGATCGATGGCAGCCAGGGTGTGCTCCGTCAACCCGGCTGAGGTGTCGATCACAACGAGCGGGAACTCGGTTGCCAGCAACCGAATCGCCTCTGCAGCCAGCTCGGCAGAAACCTCCTCACCCTCCGCCGGCGACCCTGGAGCACACAGCACGAAGAGTCCATCACGACGAGGGGTGAGGAAGAGTTTCAGAGTTGTCAGATCCAGAGTGCCGGCCATCGAGGTGGCGTCGTGGATCGACTTCTCCGGTTGGAGTCCCAACGTAAAGGTGATATCTCCGAACTGCAGGTCGAGGTCCACCAGCACCACCTTGCCCGGCTGGGCCTTGGCCAAGGAAACCGCCAGGTTGGTGGCGATGGTTGTCTTGCCTGAGCCGCCCTTGGGCGAGACCACGGTGATGATCTTGCCGATTGGGCCCTCGGGCTCTGGTGGGGCGACTGGTGCTCCGCGGCGCCGGTCGGAGCCTTCGAGGGCACGATCGATGGCGTCGCGCAACTCGCTGTCCGTAGCTTCGGGGGCGATAACGTCTCGCACGCCGGAGCGCATGGCTTGTTGGAACAAGTCGGGCTCTACGGGCGCCACCATGACCACCGACACCTCCGGCCGGTGTTGATCGAATGAGGCAGCCATCTCCAGTGCGATCTTGACGGGTACGTCGGGTCCGATGGCGAGTACAGCTGTGCTGTCGGGAACTCGTTTGGCGAACTCAAGGTGGGCGCCGTTCTCTAGCTGGTCTTCAGTTGCTCGCCGCATGTCGCCGTTCAGCGAGCCTTCGTAGGCGTTGCGGACTCGGTGCTCGAACGTTGCCGAGGACGAGGCCAGGAGTATGCGAATCATCGGTAGATCGTCTCCCTCGTCTGGATCACGGTGCCGGCCTCGGGAGTATCAGCACCCTCACGAGCCAGCCAGATGCGGCCATGCTCGGCAGCGAAGACCGCCTTCTCGAGATCTGGTGCGCTCAAAGCGAGCGTCGCCAAGATACGACCGGCAGGTGCTATGTCGACGGTGTCCGTCTCATCGTCTGAGTTGGTCGCTCTGGTGGCAGCGGCCTGGACCTGAAGGTTGGTGAGCAGCACCTTGTGGAGGATGATGTGGGTGCTGCTGGCCGTCCTCAGGCCGTTCGCATCTGTCCCAGGGGAGATGCCGCTGTCGCCGGGTTCCACTGAGTCGAGCACGATTGGGTCGAACGACGCCACCACTGCGACTAGGTCACCAGGAATCGGCTGGCCGCCGACTATCCGCTCCGGGTCGAGCTCAAAAGTCACCTCGAGCAGGCCCTCTGGGATGTCGACCCTGGTGGCTGCCACGAGCAGGGTGGGTTCTATGAAGCGTGATGACAGCAGCTGCTCTCCCGGCTGAAGATCGACTGCGGCGACAGTGCCGGACAGGTCATCGAGGGAAGCGAGGCTTCCAATTGCCTGGACCTTGGCAGGCACCAGGGCCAGTCCCACGCTTCCGTCGACGTCTTCGATGGGAGTACCGCGGGGAATCGTTTCCTCAACGACTAGCACCTCGACCGATTCCTCTCCTTCTGCAGCTCGCTCATCGGCGCCCTGCACGTAGGAGAGCAATACGAATGTGCCGATCGCTGCCAGGGCCACCGAAGCGGCCAGACTTAGCAATCTCTTGTTCATGTGTGCTCCTTGTTCATTTCGTTGTGTGCTCCTTGTTCGTTTCAGTTGGTCAGTTGGTCAGCTTGATGAGGATGACGCCTCGATCCGGTCCCCCCAGTTCGCCGTCGTGGATCGTTACAGGGGTGTGATACCCGGCGATGCAGCGCTCATCGCCCGTGCAGGGCAATGATCCATCGGGCATTATTTCCTTGTATTGCCCGCCAAAGTTGTATCCGAGGACGTGGAAGCCGCCGTATCCCGCCACCGTGTACTGGATGTTGTTTCCCAGGCCCTCCACACCGCTGTCGACGCACTCGACAGCGCCCTCTTCGCACCTCTTGAAGTACGGGAGAACGGTGGGGCCGTGCTCACTGCCGTCCCTGGGCGGCATCAGGCTGTCTTTGAGGGTCTCCGGAGAACAGCCGGTCGAGGGCGATGCCCCCGGGTCGGCGTCGTATTTCTCGTCTCTCACGAGATAGATGCCACAGTCATAGGCAACACCGTCCGGGTCTGCCCCAATATCCAGCCAGCCGAAGCCGCCGGGGAGATCGAATCCTGAACCGCTGTCGTGGCACGGCTCCACGCTTGCTCCGTCGTGGAAGAAGAAGATGAACGTGTCCCCATCGTCAGGAACAACGCCGTCAGGGTGGAATTCACAGTCTGAGATGATCAGCGGGGGAAC
>JAOTWH010000192.1 GCA_029863035.1 Acidimicrobiia bacterium
AATCGAAGTGCTCGAGTATGAAGGTGCGGCCTGGGTGCAAGGCGCCACGGCGTGGTCCCTGGTCGCATCCGACGGTGCTGTCTTGTCCATCGATTCCTCGCCCGACTCGGTGCTGCCGCGCTTTGATCTGGTTGTCGATGCGGTCGTCGGGGCGATGATCGAAGACACCAACCTGATGGGTGCGATCGAGTTCGCCGAAGCGCTCGGGCCCGATCACGCCACCGAGGTAGGCGTGCGCGACGGGGCATTGTGGGCACTTGTCGACGGCATCGAGGTCAAGTTGGGTCGGGCAGAGGCCATGGCCGACAAGGGGAGGGCCCTAGCGGCTTTGCTGGAGAGTGGGGTCGAGCCGGGGACCGAGGTCAATCTGGTAGCACCGACCAGGCCGGCGCTGGTACCGGCGATCGAAGCCGGAACCGAAGAACCTTAAGCCTCTACTAGAAGTCGAGACTTCTAGGGTTTTCGCGACCTGCCTCATCGGGTATCCTTGCTGACGGCGAACGAGGATGAACGGATGACAAGCGAGCGACCCCAAAGCTACCTGGCCGTTATCAAAGTGGTCGGAGTGGGGGGAGGCGGCGTGAACGCCGTCAACCGGATGATCGAGCACGGTCTGACCGGCGTTGAATTCGTGGCTATCAACACCGACGCCCAGGCTCTGTTGATGTCGGATGCCGATATCAAGCTGGACATCGGCCGCGACATCACTCGTGGCCTTGGGGCGGGCGCCAACCCAGACGTTGGAGAGCAGTCGGCCGACGCCCATCGGGCGGACATCGAGGACGCTCTCAAGGGTGCAGATATGGTATTCATCACCGCAGGTGAAGGCGGAGGAACCGGCACAGGGGCAGCGCCGATCGTCGCCGAGATCGCCAGAGATCTTGGAGCCTTGAGCGTCGGCGTCGTAACGAGGCCGTTCGGATTCGAAGGCCGCAGGCGGTCGGTACAGGCGGAGCAAGGCATTCAATCGCTGAAAGCGGCGGTTGACACCCTCATCATCATCCCCAACGATCGATTGCTTGAGGTTGCCGAACCAAAGACGACAGTCGTAGAAGCCTTCCAGTTGGCAGATGAGGTGCTCACGAATGGAGTGGCTGGGATCACGGACATCATCACAACGCCGGGGCTCATCAACGTCGACTTCGCCGACGTAAAGGCGATCATGGACGGAGCCGGTTCGGCGGTGATGGGCATCGGCCGTTCTACCGGGGAGCAGCGTGCCGCTCAGGCCGCCGAGAAAGCCATCTCTAGTCCGCTGCTCGAGACCTCGATGGAGGGGGCCCGCGGCGTCTTGCTATCGGTGGCCGGGCCGCGTGATATGACCTTGCTCGAGGTCAACCAGGCTGCCGGCACTATCGCTCAACACTCGGATTCGGACGCCAACGTGATCTTCGGGGCTGTCATCGACGATTCCCTCGGCGATGAGGTGCGAGTCACCGTCATCGCAGCAGGGTTCGAGGGCGGCTCGTACTTTGGCTACGCGCCGTCTTCGTCCGACCGGCCTCTTCCCAGCTTCGAGGACGACGGCGGCTTGGACATCCCCGACTTCGTAGAGGGATGATTCGCCCGCAGGGCTTGAAGGGCGCAGCGTTCGGCGCTGCAAGCGACGGTGACGCCAGAATCGAATCAAATTCCCGGGTGCGAATCTCCCGCCAACTCGGCATTTCGGCTGAGTGGGCCACCATCTCTCAGATCCATGGCAGCGTTGCGGTGGAAGCTCGAAATCCGGGCCCGCAGGGAGAAGCCGACGCCCTCCTCACATCGGTTGTAGACCTTCCGCTAGCCATCGGCAGCGCCGACTGCGTCCCGGTGGTGCTCGAGGGAGACAATGGGGTGGCCGTCGTACACGCTGGGTGGAGGGGCATAGTGGCCGGGGTCATCACCGAAGCGAGAGCGGCCGCTGTCGCCACCGGGGTCGCATTGGAGCGGGCCGCGATCGGACCCGCCATCGGCCCCTGCTGCTACGAGGTCGGCCCCGAGGTCGTCGAGCAGTTGCCCCAGTTCGAGGCGGAGAGCGAAGGCGGCGCCCCCAGCATTGACCTCTTCGCTGCCGCACGTCATCAACTGGAAGGTCTGCAGATCTGGGAATCGGAGTTCTGCACTATGTCCGACCGGCGATATCACTCCCACCGCAGAGACGCCACTCCTGATCGACAGGTGACGGTGGCATGGTTGCCGCTCGCTTAGCGAGGGTGCTCGCCCTCGCGGACGGGGCGGCGCGCTCCGTTGGTCGTGACCCCGAATCTGTGACCGTGGTGGCAGTGTCGAAGGGTCAGCCGGTGGACCTGATGTTGGAGGCGTACGAGGCAGGACAGCGCCACTTCGGTGAGAACCGTGCTCAAGAGTTGGCGAGAAAGGTCCCCGAGCTTCCAGGGGATGTGTCCTGGCATATGGTGGGACACTTGCAGCGGAACAAGGTTGGTTTGGTCCGTCCGCTGGTGGCGATGCTTCACTCGATGGATTCGCTGCCCTTGGCCCGAACCTGGGCCAAGGGCAGCTTCACCCCACCGGTGCTGATAGAGGTGAACCTGGCCGGCGAGCCTCAGAAGAACGGGATCGATCCCGATGGCGTTGGTGAATTGGCAGGCGCAGCTGTGGATCTGGGGCTGGAGGTGGCTGGCCTCATGGCGATACCACCGTTCGCGCCAGATGCGGAGTCAAGCCGTCCATGGTTCGCGGCGCTGGCCGAGCTCAGCTTGTCCCTCGGCGGTACAGTGGGCCCGGAACTCTCGATGGGGATGAGCGGCGACTTCGAAGTGGCGATCGCTCATGGTGCCACCATGGTTCGTGTCGGCGAGGCTATCTTTGGTCGGCGCGAGCGTTAGCGCGGAGGACCAATGGCTTCGCTTTGGCAGAAAACTCTCTATTACCTCGGTTTGGTCGACGAGGCCGACGCCGCGGTCGATCAGGCCCTCGATGAGCACCCGGGAGCGGCCGTCGAAGAAACCCAGGCGGTGCCGACGGCTCCCGTTAGCCCGGGGAACCCGCAGGTGCAGAGGGTCGACGTAGGAGGCCGCACCGTGATACCCGGCCAACGCGTCGAGCCACCGACAGGATCTCGCCGCATGATGTCGGCAGACCCAAGCCATGCAGAAGCGGGTGTCTACCTCGAGGGCAGCTCCGATCCAGGGATGATGCGATCGGGGGGAAGCGCAGAGAGCGAAGTGGTGGTGGCTACGACGTTCTCCCATGCCCAACTGCTGGCCGATCTGATCAGGGATCGGATACCGGTGGTCTTAGATCTGAGGTCCACTGAGCCGGAGATGGTGCGGCGCCTGGTCGACTTCGCCAGTGGCCTCACCTACTCGCTCGACGGCACGATGAGAAAGGTTGGCCAAGGGGTGATATTGGTTTCTCCGCCTCGAGTCACCGTCAGCCGAGACGAACGCCGCCGTCTAGCGGACATGGGTCTCTACCAAATCGCAGACGTGGGCTGAGGCCCAGGACGTGAATCTGGTTTGCTCCCTCATCACCGCCTACTACTTCGTGGTGATCGGCCGCATCGTGTTGCGGCTCATCGTGGATTTCGGCCGCATCCCTTACGAGCACCCGGTGCGCCGCGTCGAGGAGCTGCTTGGCAAGTTGGTTGATCCGGTGCTGCGCCCAATTCGTGGGCTCATCCCCGGAGTGCCGATGGGCAACATGTCGCTCGACCTGTCACCTTTGATCCTGATCGTTGGCCTGAGCATCCTGCAGCGCGTCATCTGTTAACACTTGCCCGGCGGAGCGGCAGGTCCCTCTCTGTCATCGTTGGGGGCCGCCCGCCGAGCGTGCTGCCGCCCCGCGGCTAGCTGCATCGTGGCTCGGGCGATGCCCTCGCCTGGCACCAACCACGTGCCGCGCCGAAACTGCTCCGGCTGGTGCCTCGGGCGACGCCCTCGGCTGGAACCAACCATGTGCCGCGCCGAAGCTCTTCTGGTCTGAAACGAGCAACGAGAAGCTAGAAACCGTGCTGGCCCCCGGC
>JAOTWH010000193.1 GCA_029863035.1 Acidimicrobiia bacterium
TCGAGGCTGAGCCGGGTGCCCTCTAGCTTCTCGTAGTGCTCCAGCTCGGTTTGAAACAGCCGGGTGAGTTCGATCGCGATGCCGGCCGTTCCCGAGATGGCAACCGCCGAGAACGAGTCGGCTGGATAGACCTTCTGGACTTTGCGGTGAGCCACGGAAGTGCCCGCCGTGGCCTGGCGATCGCCGATCATCGCCACGCCGTCGGCATAACGCAGAGCTAGAACAGTGGTGGCCTCGGCCGCTGCGACTGGTGCGGCGCCGGCGGGAACCTCCCAATGGGGACCCAAGCCGTGGACGCGCAGCAGCTGCGAGAAACTCGATTCAGGAGTGACCGGCTCGCGTGGCAGGCCGGGGGGACGAAAGTCCTCTGTCACTCGCCGCCCTTCTGGACGTAGTTCTTGACGAACTCCTCTGCGTTCTCCTCCAACACGGAGTCGATCTCTTCCAGGAGGTCGTCGATGCGGTCGGTGATCTCCTCGCCTTGGGGCGCGGCGGCCTTGGTGACCTCTTCGGTGTCAGACTTCGTCGTATCTCTACGACTCTGCTTTTTCTCCTGCTCGGCCATCTTCACCTCCTAGCGCCTCGACCAACGAGGCGGCGTCAGTGCACGAATCGAGGAGACCCTCCACCCTGGGGCGGGTACCTCGAAGCGGCTCCATCATAGGCACCCTCTTCAGCGTCTCTTCTCCAACGTCGAACACCAAAGAGTCCCAGTTTGCCGCCACCAACGAGTCTGCGTAGCGAGCGACGCACTCTCCTCGGAAGTAGGCCCGGGTCTCGGGGGGAGGCGCTTCTACCGCCGCCTCGACTGCGCTCTGCTCGAACAAACGGCGCATCCGGCCCGATTCGACCAGCCGGTGCGACAGCCCGCGGGCTGGGTCGACATCGTGATACTGCAGGTTCAGGAGGCTCAGCTTCGGGTCGTCCCAATCCAGGTCGTCGCGCTGGCGGTACTCGTTGATGATGTTGAGCTTGGCCGTCCAGTCAAGACGGTCGGCTGTCTTGACTGGGTCGGTTTCGAGGTCGGTAAGCACTTCTTCCCAGTTGTCGAGAACTGTCTCGAACACAGGGTCCAAATCAACGGTTCTTGCGTATTTGGTTGCCCACTCGTGGAATTGCCATTGCATGTCCATGGCTGTAACGGTCCCACCGTCTGCCAACTCGTACGCCTTGGTCAACGATGTGTCGTGGCTCACCTGCCAGGTTGTGTTGACCGGGTCGGCCAGTGCCAATGGATCGGGAATGGCGCCGTCCTCGATGGCCGCTAATACCAGTGCTGCGGATCCCACTTTGAGGAACGTCTGGTACTCCGACATGTTGGCGTCGCCGATGATTACGTGGAGACGGCGGTACTTCGAGGCATCGCCGTGCGGCTCGTCCCTGGTGTTGATGATCGGGCGTTTAAGGGTTGTCTCCAGACCAACTTCCTCTTCAAAGAAGTCTGCTCGCTGTGTGATCTGGTAGTCGACCGTCGGCCGGCCGTTCTCCGAGCCAACCTTGCCCGAGCCGGTGAACACCTGTCGGCTCACCAGATAGCTAGTGAAGAAGCGGACGATGTCGCCGAACGGAAGCTCCCGCGCCATGAGATAGTTCTCATGTGCTCCGTATGAGTTGCCCTTGCCATCCGAGTTGTTCTTGTGGATCAGGAGGCGCTGACCGTCCTCGAGCAACATCTGAGCGGATGCCGCTGCTCTGGCGAGAACGACCTCTCCTGCCTTGTCGTAAAGGGCCGCCTGGAGCGGATTGATACATTCGGGAGAGGCGTACTCAGGATGGGCGTGGTCGACGTACAACCGGGCACCGTTGGTGAGAACCACATTGACGAGGCCGGTTTCGATCTCGGACGCTGCCCCGTCGTCGAGACCGAAGCCTCGGGCATCGCGCCCAGGCGACTCCTCCTCGAGTGACCACTGGATACGGGCCCGCCCGCCAGCGAAGGAGTTGATAACCATCGAAGAAGCTAAGACCGGATTGAAATCTGGCTGATTGCGGACCGTGATTCCGAACTCGGTTTCGGTCCCGAGGATCTTTGCTATGGCCACTAGAGATATTGGCCAGTAGTAATGGCCTCGATGCTCCTGCTGTCGCCGTCGCCTGTGAGCAAAGTGCGAACGTAAACGATGCGTTCGCCCTTCTTGCCGGAGATGCGGGCCCAGTCGTCGGGGTTAGTGGTGTTGGGAAGGTCTTCGTGCTCGCGGAACTCCTGTTTGGTAGCCGCGATGAGGTCGGCAGTGGTGATGCCGCGGCTGCCATCTGCGATCTCTCGCTTGATGGCCTCTTTCTTGGCACGGCGCACGATATTCTCGATCATGGCACCAGACGAGAAGTCCTTGAAGAACAAGATCTCCTTGTCCCCGTTGGCGTACGTGACTTCCAAGAACTCATTGACCTTGTCGGTGGAGTACATCTGACCTACGACCTCGTTGACCATGCGATCGATCATCTTGTCCTTGTCACCGCCGGCTGCTTCTAGCTCGGAGGCGGCGTAAGGGATGCGATCTGACAGGTAGATGCCGAAGATCTTCTGGGCCGCCTCATCGTTGGGGCGCTCGATCTTGATCTTCACATCCAGTCGTCCTGGGCGCAGGATGGCCGGGTCGATGAGGTCTTCGCGGTTGGAGGCGCCGATCACTATGACGTTCTTGAGCGCCTCGACCCCGTCGAGCTCCGACAGAAGCTGGGGAACGATCGTCGACTCAACATCGGATGAGATGCCGGTGCCACGGGTACGGAACAGAGAGTCCATCTCGTCGAAGAAGACGATCACCGGCACGCCCTCGTCCGACTTCTCTTTGGCACGCTGGAAGATGAGCCTGATCTGCTTCTCCGTCTCACCGACGTACTTGTTCAGCAGCTCTGGCCCTTTGATGTTCAGGAAGTAGGACCGAGCGTCGTCTCGTCCCGTCTTCTGAGCAACGGCCACGGCCAGGTTGTTGGCAACGGCCTTGGCGATGAGTGTCTTGCCGCATCCGGGTGGTCCGTACAGCAGAACCCCCTTGGGGGCAGCCAGGTCGTAATCGTCGAAGCGTTCCTTGTGCAGGTAGGGCAGCTCGATTGCATCGCGGATCGTTTGGATCTGCTCCCCCAGACCACCGATCTCGTCGTACGTGATATCTGGCACTTCTTCGAGCACAAGCTCTTCCACCTCGGGTCGAATCAGTCGCTCGAAGATCAATCCGGTGCGAGGGTCCATGCGCACGTAGTCGCCGACGCGGATGAACTCATCTTCGAGCGTAGCGGCTCGCTCCACGACTCTCTCCTCGTCGCCTCGTCCCAATATGACGATGCGGCCATCATCGAGGATGTCTCGGATGCGGACCACTTCGCCGTTGGCGTCGAAATCGCGCACGTCGATGATGTTGTAAGCCTCATTGAGCAGAACCTCTTGGCCCCGCTCCAGTGCTTTCACCTCGAGAGTCGGCTCGGCGTTTACCCGCAGCTTTCTCCCCTGGGTAGAAACGTCGACCGTGCCGTCCTCGTTTATCCGCAGCACTGTCCCAAAGGGATTGGGCGGAGCGGTGAGCTTTTCGACTTCCTCACGCAGAACTCCGAGCTGTTCCCTGGTCTCCTCGAGCGCGGTAGAGATCTTGTCGTTCTGGGCGCTCGCCTGGCCCAGCTGATCCTTCGCCTCCAGCAGTCGCTCCTCGAGCACCCGCACGCGTCTCGGAGCATCCTGCAGGCGACGCCTGAGAACGGCCACCTCTTCTTCGAGCATTCGAATCGTGTTACGAAGCTCTGTTGCGTCAGGGCTCTGCTGGTCCATGAGTACTTATCGGTCGGCGGATCGGGAACTTGCGCAGTATACGGAGACTCAAGATTTGCCCCGCGGCACCGATGGCTTGTGGAGCCAGCAGCGCTCTGTACAATCGACGCGAATTCCCCAGGAGAACAATGAAGGTTTGGATCGATCAGGACCTCTGCACCGGTGACGGTCTGTGTGAGGAAATCGCGCCCGATGTGTTC
>JAOTWH010000195.1 GCA_029863035.1 Acidimicrobiia bacterium
CACCGAGGTGCTGCGAGAGAACCTGGGGCTGACCGGTACCAAGGTGGGATGTGACGCCGGCGACTGTGGTGCCTGTTCGGTCCTGCTCGACGGCGAAGTTGTCTGTGCCTGCATGGTGCCGCTGGGCCGAATGGGAGGCCGAAAGGTCGTAACGGTCGAGGGACTCGATGTCTCGGGCAAACTCAGTGCCCTGCAGCGGTCGTTTCTGCATCACGGCGGGGCCCAGTGCGGAATCTGCACGCCCGGGATGCTGGTAGCGGCTCAGGCACTTCTCGATGAGATCCCAGCCCCCACCGAACAGCAGGTGAAGGATGGTCTGGGAGGGGTGCTGTGCCGATGCACCGGCTATCGCAAGATCATCGATGCAGTGCTCGCCGCCCCCGGCTTCGAAGAGGAGGCTGTGTCTCCTCCCGCCGGCAAGGCGGTCGGCAGACGTGTTGTCCGGGTCGACGGAGAACCGAAGGTGAGAGGCACCGACATCTTCGGGGCCGACCAATCACCTCCCGACAGCTTGGTCATCCGCGTGCTTCGCTCGCCGTTCCACCGAGCGGCCTTCGAGTTCGGCGACACAGAGCAATTCGTGGAAGACACCGACGGGATAGAGGCGGTGTTCACCGCGGCGGATATCCCGGGCCGAAACTGGTTCGGCGTGATCCCTCCCATGGCCGACCAGCCTGTCTTCGCCGAGGGCGAGACCCGCTTCCGAGGCGAGGCCGTTGCCATGGTGGTGGGCAGCCCAGCCACGATGGAGGTTTTCGACGCTGATGACTTCCCGGTGTCGTGGACCGAGCTGACACCGTTGCTGGATCCCGAGGCCGCCACCGCCGAGGGGGCGGCATCGATCCACGAGGGCCGTCCGGGCAACGTCTTGGTGCGAGGCTTCGTGCAGCGGGGCGATCTCGCCCAGGGCTTTGACGCCGCCGACACCATCGTGGAGGCCGAATACTCAACCGGGTTCATCGAGCATGCCTACATCGAGCCAGAAGCGGGATTCGCTAGGCGAGTCGGCGATCGCATCGAGGTACAGGTAACGACCCAAACTCCATACATGGACCGGGCCGAGGTGGCAGCGATCCTTGCCGTCGAGCCCGAAGCCGTGCGGATAATCCCCACCGCGGTCGGCGGTGGCTTCGGTAGCAAGTTGGATATGTCGGTTCAGCCCTACCTGGCTCTGGCGGCGTGGAAGCTCGATCGCCCGGTTCGCATCACCTATACACGCCCCGAGTCGATGATGTCGACAACCAAGCGCCACCCGTCGCGCCTCACGGCTCGGATAGGGGCCACCAGGGATGGGAAGCTCACCGCGATGCAGTTCAACGGAGACTTCGATACCGGCGCCTACGCATCATGGGGGCCCACAGTGGCCAACCGCGCCCCGGTTCACGCCGGCGGTCCTTACGTGTACGGCGCCTACAAGGCCGAGACCGCCGCTATCCACACCAACGCTCCACCATCGGGTGCCTTTCGAGGTTTCGGCGTACCACAGTCGGCCGTTGCCCAGGAGAGCCTGTTCGACGAGCTGGCCGACGCCATCGGAATCGATCGGCTGGAGCTGCGCATCCGCAATGCTCTCACGCCAGGACAGCCAACCGCCACCGGCCAGGTGTTCGAAACGGCCGTTGGCTTCAAGGATTGCCTCGAGGCGCTGCGTCCTGATTGGGACCGTGCCAAAGCAGCCGCGGATGAGTTCAACGCCAACGGCAATTCGCGCAGGCGCGGGGTGGGGGTGGCCGGTATGTGGTACGGATGCGGCAACACCGCGTTACCCAACCCCTCCACGATCAAGGTGGGGCTGCACCAAGATGGCCGCATCGTTCTCTTCCAGGGGGCGGTGGACATCGGACAGGGCGCCAACACGGTGTTGGTCCAGATATGCGCAGACGCCCTTGGCATGGATATGGGTTCGATCTCCTTCGTTGGGGCCGACACCGACACCACTCCCGACGCCGGAAAGACCTCTGCCTCGCGCCAGACGTTCATCAGCGGCAACGCCACCTTCGATGCCGGCCGCCTCTTGCGTGCCGACCTGCTGCGCTTGTCGGGCGCGTCGGGCGACGCCCACCTCGAAGTCGACGGTTCTCGTCTCATCGCCCATGATCAGGGTGACGCCAAGACGGTCGATCTAGCTGCAATGCCAGCCGACGAGGACGGGTTCGTGGCGATGGCCGAAGCCACCTTCGATCCACCAACCACCGCTCTGGACGAGAACGGTCAGGGATCTCCGTACGCCATCTACGGATTCGGAGCTCAGATGACCGAGCTCGAAGTCGACACGGACCTCGGCACCGTCGAGTTGTTGCGCATTACGGCCGCGCACGACGTCGGTCGGGCCGTGAACCCGACGTTGGTGGAAGGCCAGATCGAGGGCGGCATCGCCCAGGGCATCGGCATGGCGTTGATGGAGGAGTACCTACCCGGTCGAAACGAGAATCTGCACGACTATCTCATCCCCACTTTCGGAGACGTTCCCGAGATCGTCAGCATTCTCATTGAGTCCAACGATCCCCTTGGGCCCTACGGCGCGAAGGGAGTAGGGGAGCACACCTTGGTAGCCACCGCTCCCTCGATCCTCAACGCCATTCGCGACGCGATAGGCGCACCGGTACGCCATCTCCCGGCCACACCAGATCGAGTGCTGGCTGCTGTAAGGGATGGCGGCCTCGGCGCCTAGGCCTTGGCTCGGTCCCGTTAGCTGCGGAGATCCATCTGGAGGTATTCGGTTACTGGCAAGAAACCGGGTGGCGGCTTCGCGGTTTCGGGGAGCTGGCGCCACGCGACTTCCTTCGTGACCAGTGTGACAACGTCGGGCGGGCCGTACGAGTGATAGACGGTCGCCTTCATCCTGGTGGCACGCGGATTGTGCGGAAGGCGGCCATCAACTGAAGGGCGCGACGATGTGGCGGACGATGAGTTCGAGCTGGGCGGGATCGTTTATCAGGGGAGTGAGGATCAGGTACTCCAGGCCCGCATCGCGAAGGCCGGCGACGGTTTCTTGCATGTCTTCGACCGTCCCGGTCAGATACGAGGCCTGGAGGTCTTCGGCTGTTCGGTGCTCGCCCATGACGGCGATGAAGTTATTCATCTGGGTACGGAGAGCCTCCGCTCGATCTGAGCCTTCCTCGATATGAAGGAACTGGGTTGCGCCGAAGATCAACGACGATGGATCGCGCCCAACGGATTCAAGATGTTCTTTGACAGCCTCCCAGTCGCTCTTGACATCGCCCGGGTCGGACCCGCTGGAGCGGGCCATCCACCCATCTGCCGCAGCGATGCGCCTCAGCACCCCCGGCGCGATGAACGGCTTGTCGGGCGTATCGGGGGCGTGGGTCAGGGTCCCTCCCGCTACCCAGAGCTGCGGCATCTCGCTGCATCTGGGATGGATGGTCAAGTTCTCGACCTGCCAGAACTCGCCGGAGAAGGTCACATTCTCCTCGGACAGCAGCAAGCGAATGAGATTCAGCGCTTCATCGGTTCGCTTGCCGCGTTCGCTCAACGGCACCTGAACTGCGGCGAACTCGTCGGGGTCCCAGCCGATGGCGACACCGAAGCGGAAGCGGCCGCCCGACAGTAGGTGAAGCGAGGCGATCTCCTTTGCCAGCACCACGGGATGGCGCAATGGCAGCACCAGTGCCGCCGTCCCCAGGCCCACCCGTTCCGTTACCGCAGCAGCAGCAGCAAGCATCGTCATCGAGTCGATCCATGACACCCCGTACACACCCTTAGAAACCAGAAGGTGATCGATTACCCAGATGTCCTCGAACGGCATCTGGTCCACTTGGCGGCAGTAGTCGAGCAGTTGGCGAGACTCTTGGTACGACAGACCGGGCCAGGCGTAAGAAGGGATCCTCAACCCGAAGCGGAGTGCGGCTCTGTTGGTCACTGGGGCGCGATGCTAGAGGTCGTGTCGATCGAATCTCCTCGTTGTTGCCCCCGATCA
>JAOTWH010000194.1 GCA_029863035.1 Acidimicrobiia bacterium
ATGGGAGGACGATGAGGTGCGAGCGGCTGACGTTGTGGTGACGATGGGATGTGGCGATGTTTGTCCTGTCTACCCAGGCAAGAGGTACCTGGACTGGGAGCTGGACGACCCGGCCACTTACACGATCGAGCTGGTCCGGCCCATTCGCGACGAGATTCGGAGCCGGGTCGAGGGCCTGATGGCCGAGCTGGGCGTCGAGCCCACCAGCGCCTGACCGCTACTTCAGGCAATTCTCAGCAACTTCTCAGACGAAAGCGACAATGATGGGGGCTATGAGAGCCCTCGTTGTCGAAGACGAAGTGCGTCTCGGTTCCTACCTCAAGCGGGGCCTGGAGGCGGAGGGCTATGCCGTCGACGTAGCGGTAGACGGAGCCAAGGGCTTGTGGTTGGCGCGCGAACAGCTCTACGACGTGATCGTGCTCGACATCATGCTGCCGGAACTGAACGGGTACCAGGTGTGCGCCGAGCTGCGGGGGGATGACAACTGGACTCCGGTGTTGATGTTGACCGCCAAAGACGGCGAGTACGACATTGCCGAAGCCCTCGACTCGGGTGCCGATGACTACCTGGTTAAGCCGTTCTCGTTCGTTGAGCTGTTGGCTCGACTGCGGGCCTTGATCAGGCGGGGTAAGAGTGCTCGGCCCGTCGTACTGGAGGCAGGCGATCTCAAGCTCGACCCGGCCAAGCACCGCTTCTGGCGCGGCGACAGCGAGATCGAGTTGACCCAGCGCGAGTTCGCCTTGATCGAGTTCCTCATGCGCCGTTCCGGGGACGCCGTGTCCAAACTCGAGATCCTCAACAACGTGTGGGACTGGGCGTTCGACGGCGACCCCAACATCGTCGAGGTGTACGTCGGCTACCTGCGGCGCAAGATCGACGCGCCATTCGACCGCAAATCGATCGAGACGGTGCGCGGCGTCGGTTACCGGTTGGACCCAGAGGGTGGCTGAGTTCCGCCGCCCCCGACTGAGCGGGGTTCGAGCCCGGACAACCATGGTGGCGGCTGGGGTTGTGACAGTCGCCCTGGTTGTCGCCTCCGTAGCACTTGTGGTGCTGACCCGACGCAACCTCACTCAGTCTGCCGAGGACCGAGCCATCGCCCGGGCCCAGGCCATCGCCGAGCTGGCGTCGGTCGGGGCAGCTTCTGATCCGTTGCCTGGAGCCGCAGGGGTTTTCGCACAATTGCTCGATGCCAATGGCGACGTGCTGGCGGCTACTGCTGACCTGATAGGGCAGAGCGCACTGGTAGACGTGGCAGTCGGTCCCGGCTTGGAAGAGTTGGTGCGGATCGGCGAACTCGGCAATGACAACAGCGGCCAAGACATCGATCTAGTAGGTGACGACGGCCCGTTCGTTGTCTCGGTGGTCGGGACCACAGGTCCCGACGGACCGGTTCGTGCCGTGGCAGCAACCTCGCTTGACTCGGTTGCCCGCACCACCTCCACATTGGTTCCTCTGCTACTGGTGGGCATTCCGCTGCTGGCGGGACTGGTGGCGTTGGTGGCGTGGCGTATGGTGGGCCGATCGTTCAGGCCAGTCGAGGAAATGCGGGCCGAGGCGGAGCAGATCTCGCTTGGCGACATTGACAGGCGAATATCGATCCCAGGCACCGACGACGAGATCAAACGGCTGGCCGACACCCTGAATCGCATGTTGGAACGCATCGAGGGATCGGTCACTCGTCAGCGGCGGTTCGTAGCCGACGCTTCACACGAATTGAAGAGCCCAGTGGCGGCGATACTCACGATGGCCGAAGTTGCCGAAGCTCACCCCAACGACATAGACACGGCACCGTTCGCGGGGGATGTCCGCATCGAGGCGGAGCGACTGGCCTTGCTAGTTGATGACCTGCTGACGCTGGCGCGCGACGACGAAGGCCGGTCCGACCTCGTTCTCTCCGAGGTCGATCTGGCCGGCATCGTCCATCAAGAACTGGCGCGCGTTCGAACCGACCTAACGGTTGATACCAGCGGCGTTACCTCGGCGGTCGCTCCGCTCGACTCGCTTCGCATGGCCCAAGCGATCCGCAATCTGTTGGACAACGCTTTGCGCCACGCCGCTACCACTGTGTGGCTGGCAACCGACAAGGGTCCGAATGGCATCGTGGTGACGGTGGCGGACGACGGCCCGGGAATCCCGTCGGAAGATCGATCGCGGGTGTTCGGGCGGTTCGAGCGATTGGACACGGCGCGCAGTCGCGGACACGGTGGAACGGGATTGGGGCTTGCGGTGGTGGATTCCATCGCCAAGTCACATGGTGGAAGCGTCACCATCGTTGACGACGACCGTTACCCAGGGGCTACTTTCTCCATGGTTATCCCAGCAGCTTCGTAGCCTTCAGACTGCTCTCAGGATTGATTTGGCACTATGGGCGGTGCAAGCGCGATAGAGACCGGGAGGTCACCATGAACAAGAGGACCAGATGGATGGTCACCATGGCGGTGGTAGCGGCGCTCAGTGTCGCCAGCATCGCCGCCTTTGCCGGCGGGTCTAGCGCTCTAGACGCCGGTGAGCAGGCCGCCGTCGACGCCGCACTGGCGGCGGTGCCAGGTGAGCTGCTCGAGGTCGAGGCTGAAGACAATGGAACCGATGGATATGAAGTCGAGATCCGGGTGGCAGATGGCAGCGAAGTCGAGGTACACGTAGACCTCGACGGCAACGTGCTCAGCAGCGGTGGCGATGATCACGACACCGGTGGTGAGGACAACGACGCCGGTGGCGACGACTAGCTAGCGATTTCGGGGGAGCAAGCCCCCTCCCCGGCTGTGCCGGTACTGCTCCCTGCGGGGAGAAGCACAGGTTCCTCCTGACGAGGGCCACCTGCGGGTGGTCGTCGTCGCGTCGGGAACCCGATCCGGGCCCCCTTGCGTCTCAGTTGTGAGACCAAGGAGTCCATATGAGAAAAGCAGCCCCGTTCATAGCCCTCGTCCTAGTCGTCGCCGCTTGTAGCGGAAACGGCACGATTCCCGAACTTACAACCACCACCACCACACGTCCTGGCACAGGCCCCGGTGAATCATTTCCCACGCTGCCCGATCCGGTGATACCCAACGCCGCTCTGGCGCTGCACACCGTCGACAGTTGCGACGCCCTGCTCGACCACTTCATCGAAGAAGCTCTGTTGCGGGTTGGGCCGTGGGGGCTGGATGGCTATTACGGCTATTACGGCGGGCCTTTCCCCGTCGAGCGCGAGGAGATGTTCTTCGGCATCGATGGCGATATGGCACTCGAAGCTCCAGCGCCGACATCGGCCGGATCTTTAGGCGTTGAACAGAGCGGAGGAGTCCCGGGAGTTGACTTCTCAACCACCAACGTTCAAGAGATCGGCGTAGACGAGCCGGACATCGTAAAGACCGATGGCAACCGCATCCTGGCCATCGTGCAGAACGAGCAGGTCTACTACGAGGAGTTCGGCCCGGGCGGTTACTACGGCAGCGGCGCAATCCTGTTCAACATCGAGATCACGAACTCCGGTCCCAAAGTCGTCGGCTCTCTTCCTCTGAGCCGGGGATGGGGCCACGAGATGTTGTTGGACGGCGACACGGTCTACGTCATCTCCAACGGCTCCAGGCCGTCGGTGACGGTCGAGAGCCGGCCCAACGTGTGGGAAGGCGACTACTACGTGCCCCAGGTCGGCGTAACGCTGATCTCCCAGATCGACATCTCCGATGCCGACGACATGGAAGTAGTCCGTGACCTTTACATCGACGGCACGTACGTGACTGGGCGTCTCAGCGAGGATGCAGCCCGCATCGTGATGCGCTCTCAGCCCACCGGCCTCGAATTCGTTCAGCCCAGCGGGGGAGGGCTCAAGGCCGAGCGCGACGCCGAGCGAGCGAATCGCATGGTCATCGAAGAGTCCACCATCGAGAACTGGCTTCCTTACTTCGTCCTGGAGGATCACATCACGGACGATGTCACCGAGGGTGTCCTGCTG
>JAOTWH010000024.1 GCA_029863035.1 Acidimicrobiia bacterium
GGCCATGAGCCCCAGCACCGCGATCCGCTTGGAGCCCATTGCAGCCACAGTCCTCAGAGCCGATTCGGTGGAGGTGGGATTGGCGTTGTAGGAATCGTTGACCACGGTGTAGATGCCCTCATGGACCTCCATACGCCATGGCGACCCGACAGCGCTGGCAAGGGCGGCGGCGGCTTGCGCCAGAGGCCTCCCGAGGGCCAGGGCGGCTGCAACAGCCGCCGCCGCATTTGTGGCCTGGTGGTAACCGGCGATCCCCAACTTCACCGCAACGGTCTCACCTACTGCCGTCAAATCGAATGAGGGTCTGCCCTGGCCGTCGATCTCAACATGGCTCACGCCGACATCAGCCTCGGGATGGCTTCCGAAGGTCACCGTGTCGGGCCAGCCCCCAGGCAACCGACCCTCTCCAAAAGGCAGTACGGCGATCCCGCCCTCTGGCAAGCCTTCGACGAGCTCCCACTTGGCTCGCGCCAGCGCATCTTGAGACCCGAAGGTCTCCAGGTGCACTTGCCCGATGTTCGTGATAACCGCTACGTCGGGACTAACGGCTGGAACCAGTCGGCGTATGTCGCCCGGTGCTCTGCTCCCCACTTCGGCTACCAGCACATCTGCATCGTTGGGGGTTGACAGGATCGTGAGAGGGACCCCGATCTCGTTGTTGAAGGATCGGGGAGATGCCCAACTGTCGGGTCCTACTGCAGTCGCCGTCAGATCTTTGGTTGAGGTCTTTCCGGTGCTTCCCGTGATGGCGACAACTCTGCAGGCCAGCTCGGAGCGCCGGGCAACGGCGAGTTGCAGCAAGGCTGTGGCCACATCATCGACTTCGACCCGGGGGACGATGTCCATGCGTCGCGCAGCATCAACCAAGGCCACGGCACCCAGGCCTACCGCGTCGGAGGCGAAGTCATGGCCGTCAACGCGCTGTCCACCGAGCGCAGCGAAAAGGGTGCCAGGCCCGGCTTCTCTCGAATCGATTACGACGCCACCCACCTTGCCATTTCCGAACGCGACGCCGCCGGTGATCGCTGCGACGTCGGACGCGTCCCAAGCCAGGGGCAGTGTTGTTTCGGTGGCCATCACGACGAAGCCTCCTGACGAGCTACTTCCCGATCGTCGAATGGCTCGAGTCGTCCAGCGATGTCTTGGTAGGTCTCGTGTCCCTTGCCGAGAAGCAGAACAACGTCGCCCTGCTCGGCAACATCTAGCGCGGCCCTGATGGCCGTCCTCCTGTCGACCTCAACGATGGTGTTCTCAGAGGAGGCTCCCGCCGCCACCTCCGCCAAGATCTCGACAGGATCTTCGCTGCGAGGGTTATCTGAGGTGAGCACTGCGATGTCGGCGGTCGACGCGGCGCGGCCCATCTCTGGCCGTTTGGTGCGGTCCCTATCGCCTCCTGCGCCAACCAGGGCTATCACGCGGCCCGAGGTGGCCTGGCGGGCTGTGTGTATGGCGTAGAGGACTCCCTCGGCCGTGTGGGCGTAGTCGACCACCACGGCATAAGGCTGGGAGATATCTAGCAATTCGAATCGACCAGGAATCCGAGCAACGCCCCTCAACCCCGCCAGTATCGCTTCGGTGTCGATGTCGAGGGTGGAAGCGATGGTGGCGGCGATGGCCGCGTTGGCGACATTGAAACGCCCGCCGATGTTGATCGCGACGTCCACCTGGTCTCCGTTGAGACCGAGAATGAACTGGCTCCCAGCGAGGTCGCCCGAGATGTCGGAGATGATCACGTCGGCGTCCTCCCAGCCGACGCTGGTCACGGCCAGCTGAGTTTGGCCGATCAAGCGTCGGCCCCATTCGTCGTCATTCCATATGACCGCCCGCTCCGCGAACTCGGGGGTGAAGAGCTCTGCCTTCGCGGCGAAGTAACCGTCAAGATCGCCGTGGAAATCGAGATGATCTCTACCGAGGTTCGTGAACGCGACGACTTCGAACCAGGTGCCCGTAACTCGGTGGAGGGCGAGAGCGTGGGAAGAAACCTCGAGGGCAGCGACACCCACGCCTGCGTTGACCATGCGGGCCAGCAGTCTCTGTAGATCGGACGCTTCGGGCGTGGTGCGAGATAGCTCGACAGACTTGCCAGCGATTCTCGCGCCCAAGGTGCCGACGACACCAGCCGAGTCCCCTGAGGCTGCAACGATCGATTCCAAGAAGTGAGTAACCATTGTCTTGCCGTTGGTGCCGGTGACCCCAACCACGCGACAAGCTCGGGAAGGCCTGCCGTGTACCTCTGCTGCGATCGGACCCAACATGGCGCGGGTGTCGGATACCACGAGCTGATCAGGTGCCTCAACCGCTCTCTCAACGCAAACCGCAGCGCCCGAATCCACTGCGCTCTGCACGAAGTCGTGACCATCGCGACTGAAGCCTTTGATCGCCACGAACATGGCATTGGGGCCGGCTTGGGCGCTGTCGTGAACGACGTCGAGAACCGTGCGACTGCCGTTGCCCAGCGTTTCACCATCGGTTATCCACGCCAGGCGATCCAACGTGGCGCCTTGGCTATTCACCATTTGGGGGCACTCCCAGCTGATGCAGGGCAGATAGCGCGATCTGGCTGAAGGCTGGAGCGGCGACCTGTCCGCCGAATTCCCCGCCCGCCGGCGAATCGATCACTACCGCCACGACCAGGCGCGGGTTCTCTATCGGGGCTATGCCGATGAAACTCGAGATGACGTTGTCGCCGTAGTCGCCAACGGTCTCATCGTATTTCCGCGTGGTGCCGGTCTTGCCACCCACCCGGTACCCGGCGACGGCCGCTTGTCGACCCGTGCCCTTTTCGACCACTCCGGCAAGCATCAGTCTCATTTCTGCCGCGGTTCTGGCGGACACCGCGGTCCGCTCGATCTGGACCGACGGCAGGCGAGAACCATCGGCCGCAACGACCTCGCGTACCAGCCGGGGCTGAACCAGCACACCATTGTTGGCCACCACGCCGAACGCAGCAGCCATCTGGAGTGCTGAAACCGAGACGCCATAACCGATCGCAGTTGATGGACCGCAGGTGGCGACACACCATTCGTCAACGGGATGAAGTACCCCCGCCGTCTCCCCGGGGAAGCCAGTACCCGGCGCCCTCCCTAGGCCGAAGGCCGCGATGTAGCGATAGAGCGCCTCGTTGCCAAGATCAGCTTGGATAAGAATGGTGCCAACATTCGATGAATAGGCCACGATGTCCGACACCGTCATCGCCCGCGCTTCGGTCGCCTCATCCGAATAGGTCGTGTCGTGGATCGGTAGCTCGACGGGCACCTTGTAGATATCTGCCGGCCGCACAACGCTCTCCTCGATCGCTGCCGCAACTGTGATCAGCTTCTGGGTGCTCCCTGGCTCGTACACATCGGTCACAGCCCTGTTGCGGTAGGTACCGAACTCGTAGTTCGCCCTCGAGTTCGGGTCGAAGGTAGGGAAGTTGGCCATCGCCAGCACTTCGCCGGTTGATGGGTCCAGCACCACCGCGGTGCCACCCAGCGCTCCGAACCGCTCAACCGTCTCTGCCAGCACCTGCTCCGTCTCGAACTGGATCTCCCGGTCGATCGTTAGGATCACGTCTCCTCCGGGCTCGGCCGGAATCACCTGGTATTCGCCAAGTGGGATGACGCGGCCGGCAGCATCTCGCTCAACGACCAGTTGGCCCGGTACCCCGGTCAGAACTTCATCGAAGGCGAACTCGACACCTTCAAGTCCCTGATTGTCATCTGTTTGGACGAACCCGATCACACTGGCCGCCAGCGGGCCACTCGGATAGGTACGGGCCGGCTCCTCTGTGAAATAGATGCCGGGCAACTCGAGGTCTCGTAACGGCTCTGCTTTGCGACGCTCGAGCTGACGGGCGATGTACACGAATCCAGCGTCCTTACGAAGTAGTCCGGTGAGCAGTCCAGGGTCCATCCCCACGTACGGACCGATGGCTCGGGCAGTTTGGACCGGGTCAACGACCTGTCGGGGGTTGGCATACACGGTGATGGCGTCCACCGTTACAGCCAACTCGTGGCCGTCACGGTCGAATATGGTACCCCGGTCTGCCGCCAGCACTTCGGTGCGCAGTCGTTGGTCGACCCCCCGTGCCGCGTACTCCTCGGCGGCGGCACCCTGGATATGGAAGAGCCGCAGCCCGATCGCGGTCCAAGCCAATAGCAGCGCCAGCCCGATGGCTACCAGCCGAGCATCCGGCGAGACCCAGGGCCGGCGCCCCATGGACTACTCCCTTAGGCGATCGGCGAAGCGCCCTCGGCTCCGTCGGTCGCCAGCGTTCGACCGGTTCATGGTTGTGCACTCAAGAGGGCCTTCAAGTCGGCCCAACGATCGTCGATGTCGGTACCTGCCGGCTCCACCCCTGCCACTTCGAGTGTCGTTCTTTCGGTCGGGTAAACCAGACCTAGGCCCTCCGCGGCCCGACTCACGCGTTGCGGCGATTGCATCTCCGCGACTTGAAGCCGTAGCTCCCAGTACCTGGTTTCCTCGGTCACGATCTGACCTTCGAGGTCGTTGAGGACGAAGGCCGAACTGTCCAACGCCACCCGGGAGTAGATCAGCAGCATGAAGGCGGCTACTACGACCACCGTGAAGAACATCCACCCCTTGAGACGAGGCTGGCGTCCCGAACGGTCGATCACCAGTTCGAGGGAGGCTCGCTGGAGTGCGGTGGCTTGGCTCGTCACTTAGCCATGCCCCGCGAGTGAACGATCTGCACAACGCTGGCCGCCCCGATGACGGCGGCGAACAAGATGCCCCGCACTCGCGGGGAGACATAAGCGCTCATGCTGCGTCGTCCCCATCTTCTGGGAACGCCTTTTCGGCGGCGCGCAATCGAGCACTGCGAGCGCGGCGATTGCCCTCGACCTCCGCGTCAGAAGGTCGCATGGGCTTGCGTGTCAATACGCGCAGTTCGACCACGGTGCCGCAGGTACATACCGGGAACTCGGGGGGGCACGTACAGCCGGTGGCACCCGAGTTGAAGCGGCGCTTCACTATCCGGTCCTCTAGCGAGTGGTATGCGATTACCACGATGCGGCCCCCTGGTCGCAACAGTTCGATGGCCGCATCGAGCCCCTGTGTGAGAGCCTCAAGCTCGTCGTTGACATAGATGCGGATGGCCTGGAATGTCTTCCTAGCTGGGTGTCCTCGCCGGCGGACCGCGGCCGGGACGGATCCCGCCACGACCTCGGCCAACCGGATCGTGTCCTTGATGGGCCGAGCTGCGACGATCGCAGCCGCGATTCGGCCAGCCATCTGTTCTTCGCCGTAGCGGCGAAGAATGCCGGCCAGTTCCAATTGATCTGTTTCGTTGACGACGTCGGCTGCGGTGATGCCAGATCCTGGCCCCATTCGCATGTCGAGTGGTCCGCTCCCCTGGTAGGAGAAGCCTCGATCAGCATCGTCCAACTGGCGCGACGAGACCCCGAGATCGAAGAGGGCGCCGGCCAACTCATGAGCGCCCTCTTCTGCCACCACTCTGTCCAAGTCGCGAAAATCCGCGGTGATCACCTTGAGGCCTTCGGACTGGGTGATAGAAGCCGGGTCCCGATCCAGACCCAGGATCTGGACGGCTGGTATCGCGGCGAATAGGGCGCGGCTGTGGCCGCCGCCACCGAACGTCGCGTCCAGCACCAGGCCGTTCTCGATCGGCGCCAAGAGGTCGATGACCTCTTGCACCATTACTGGTTGGTGATAGTCCTGATCCATCGTCAGCCCCCCAGAGCGCTGGCGCCAAAATGGAAGCGGGCGGAGTAAGGGGCCTTCCACATGACATCCGGGGGGCTGACGATGGACCCGACATTGATCAAATCCCTTCTTCGCTGATGGTCTCGGCGATCTCTGCGTAGTAGTCGTCCGCCTCGGTGCTGAGCCGCTGCCAGGCCTCTGTAGCCCAGATCTCGACTCTCTCGGCGACGCCGACCACGGTGACTTCTTTCTCCAGTGAGGCATAGGAGCGCAACGCAGCTGGGATCGCCACCCGTCCCTGGCCATCCGGCACTTGGTCGCTCGCTCCAGCGAAGAACGAGCGGGAGAAGTTGCGGGCTCGACGATCGGTGCGGGGAAGCTTCTGCACCTTCTCTACCTCTTCTTGCCACCGCGCTGCAGGGAAGATGTAGAGACAACGCTCCTGACCCTTGGTGATGACACAGCCGCCGGCCAATGCATCGCGGAACTTGCGCGGCAAAACCATCCGGCCTTTCCCGTCCACAGTGTGCTGGTATTCGCCAAGGAACAATTGGTGTCCACCCCGTCTGGTCCTCCGATTAGTTGGCCCACTTTACCCCACTTTGTTACCCCTAGCAACCACTTTCCTCCCTTTTCTGGGTAAGCCTCCCCACTTCCATAAATCGCTTGCTGAGCGGCTGGACGCTCTTCTTTTTCGCTTGCGGCCCCTCAGCAAGCGGCTGTCCGACAGACCTGCCACTCCGCCGAGCAAATGTATACAGTCACCTCGTGAGAACTCCCGTGGTCATAGTTGGTATCGGGGAGATGGCGGGGGTGTTCGGGCGGGCGTTCCTGCGCACCGGTCGGCCGGTCTATCCCGTCACTAGGGACACCGATGCGGCCTCGCTGGCATCGGAGATGCCGGGCCCCGAGCTTGTCCTCATTGCGGTGGCGGAAGCAGACCTCCACGATGCCCTCTCCTCCCTACCGGCCCCGTGGCGCCATCGAGTGGGACTCCTGCAGAACGAGCTGACGCCGCCAGATTGGCAGATGCACCATCTCGAAGATCCGACTGTGATCGCAGTGTGGTTCGAGAAGAAGCGTGGCACCGGAGTCAAGGTCATCCAGCCCTCCCCCGTAGCCGGCCCGGCGGCGGAAATGGTGGTGACTTCGCTGGAGGCGATCGGCATTCCTGCTCGCGAGATCAGCAGAGATCGACTGCCAGAGGAGCTGGCGGCCAAGAACCTGTACATCTTGGTGGCGAATCTGGCCGGCCTCGACACCGGAGGCACGGTTGGCGAGCTGTGGAGCAAGCACCGCGACCTGGCCATGGCGGTGGCATCCGACGTTCTCGGCGTGCAGGAGGCCCTGGTTGGCGCAGAGCTGCCCCGGCTGGCGCTAACCGACTCCTTGGCCACCGCCATCGCGGCTGACCCCGATCACGGAGCCACTGGTCGCAGCGCGCCGGCCCGGCTTCGTAGAACGCTTGATCGAGCGCAGGAAATGGGAGTCGCCGTTCCAACCCTTGAGGATCTAGCCAAGCGCCATCTCTAGGGCCTGAACGTCGCCAAGGGGCCGCATCAACCCCGGCTCGATGGGCCCAATCTGATGGACAATTCCCTCAATTATGCCACTCCGATGCCGAAGCGATGGGTGGCAACGTCGATCGGAACCGGAAACATCATGAAAAGGCGCACAGCACTCATCGGCCTGTTGGCTGTTATCACCGTAGCCGCTCTTTTGTTCGTCGCTCCTCTCGGCGCACAGAGCGAAACCGAATCTGTGCCCGAGGACCTGCTTTCTCTCTTCGCTCCTACCGAAACCGTCGTCCTCGCCATGGGGGAGGCCCTCGAGACACCTGAGTGGGACCTCCAAGTGCAGAACGCATTCGTCGCTCCCAGCCCGGAAGAGAACGGTTACTCCGAGGTCAAGATCGCAATCGTCATGCGCAACAATCTCGAAGTGCCTATCCCCTATCGCATCGATGGCTTCCACTCAACGCTCGGCTACCCGCGGCTCACCGTCACAGACTCCGCGGGCAACTCTTATCCCTACTCGTTGAACAGGCTGTCCGCTGTTGCTCTGCCGGGGTCCAATCTGATCGATATCTTGCCCGGACTGTCCGGGCGCTGGACTGTTGGATTCCGGGTATTGACGCCGTTCGCCGACGACATGACACTCGAAGCGACCGGCTCGACGGCCATCGGACAGTGGGCTCTCACCCCCGGCGGAGCCCTCGACGGATTTCCGCCTCCCGATATCAAGCCGGCCGGAGACGAGATCGCTTGGTCCGAGGATCTGGTCGTCAAGCCGCGCAACCACGGGTCGATCGTGTGCGGTGACCCCGATCGTCAGCTGGTAACTCAGATCTTCGCCATCGCCATGGACGTCATGAACGAGGGCACCACAGATCGCCTTTTCCCCGGAACGCGCTATCCAGGCGACGTAGCCATCGCGCAATGGCCAAACGGTGCGGCGAGTCGGATGGTTGCCGAGACGCACTCGGGTGATGTAGAGGCGCTTCAGTGGGCGCAGGACGCCACCGTCATCGCTCCCGGTGAGACCCAGCATGCTCGTTCGATGGTATTCGCAGTGCCGCGAGACGGGCGGCTTGGGCTGGTAGACGACGACCCTCAGGGGATCTTGTTTCAGCTACCCGACGGGCGTCAGACGTGGCTCGATATCTCAGGTGAGGGAAGCCTGATGCTGGATCCCGCCTTCTGCGACAATGGCGCGCTGCTCGGTCCAACCCCATATGGCTTCGCGCCCGGACCAGCCTTCGATGTGGCTTTCGCCGAGCTCGGTATCGACAATGTCACAGCGAACCGGGCAGCCATCGAACTCGTCAACGAGGCGGCAGTAGCCGCCGCAGCACTCATTGGACCGTCTGGAGATTTCGGTGACATCACCCCGAGCGCCCTGGCTGCGACCGGTTCACCATTGTCCTTCGCCACTGGGCTGGCGGCAGGCGCCCCGGATGTGGTCGGGGTAGAGGTATTCCCCGATGAGGACGGCGTCGCCTTCTCTACTCAGAGCCACAGCGGTCTTTGGTACTGTCTCACCCTCGATCCGCAGGGGGGGTTGGCCACTTTCTATGCATTCAACTCCGAAGCGGTTGCGACGCTCTGCCTGCCGCTGCCTGCCGAAGCTCCCGAAGGAGAGGCAGCGATACCCGAAGGAGAGGGACCGATACCCAAGACCACTGAACCGCCCACCACCACCACGGTTCCGGCCACTACTACTACCAGCACTACCAGCACTACTACCAGCACCATCCCCCAGACCCCGTCGCTGACCATTGTCAAGGTCGTCGATCTGGCCACCATCTCAGCGCCGGGGACCCTGACCTACACCATCACCGTGGACAACACCGGAAACGTCGATCTCACCAACGTGGTGCTTACCGACATCTTCGCCGGCGGCGCCACCCTCGACAGCGGCGATGACGGTGACAACATCTTGGAGACCACCGAGACCTGGATCTACACGGCCGACTATGACGTCACCGCGGCCGACATCCTCGACGGTTTCCCCCTAGTGAACACGGCGTCGGTCGACACCGACCAGACCGCTCCGGCTTCGGACAACGCCACTACCACGATTATCTAAGGGATCAGTAGGCCCCTGCCAGATAGGGGTGCCAGCGAGGGTCTGGCGCACCTCCAACGGAAACGAGCACCCAACCGTGGCGGCGCGGAGCTCGCGGCTCCTTCAGTAGCTGGAGTCCGGCATCTGCCGGCCTCCTGTTTCCCTTGCGGGTGTTGCAGCGACGACAGGCCGCCACCACGTTCTCCCAAGTGTGGGTACCACCGCGCGATCGCGGGATGACATGGTCGAGGTTCTCGGCAGGGCCCGAGCAGTACTGGCATTTAGCGCCATCCCTGGCGAACACCGCTCGCCGGTTGAGCGCCACTCGGCGGGCATATGGAACCTTGACGAAGGTGCGAAGCCGGATGACGGACGGGACCGGGAGGGCCTCTGCCTCGGATCGGAAAGCGCCGTTGCCCTTCTCCACCATCTCCGCCTTCTCGCGCAGCACGAGCACCACTGCCCGCCTTGTTGAGACAACCGAGAGCGGCTCGTATGTCGCGTTGAGCACGAGAGCGCGTGCCATAGTGCGTCGAGGGTACCAGCCGTCTGCCACGGCAGATCACACTGGTGATTGACGGTACCTTTTCCACACGCCACACTGGCCCAACAGCAAGGCCGGAGGGCCAGTGCGACTGGTTGGATATGTGAGAGAAGGCCCGGGGCCAATCGACAATGACACGCCCTACGCCCAGAGTGAGCGCATTCGGCGCTACGCGACGGAGGGCGGCCATCAGCTCATCGCGATGTGTCAGGACGTACGCCAGCCCGGTCATTCCCTTGGGCGCGACGGCTATGTAGCGATGCTCGGCATCATCAACACCGACCAGGTGGATGCAACGGTCATTGGCTCGGTCGCATCACTAAGCGCCGACGCCATTACCCAGGAGATCCTGATCTGGGACCTGCGCAGTAGAGGAGTCCGGGTCATTTCGACCGAAGAGAGCGACGTCGATATCTTGGCTGAGCCGCCTCTAGACCCGAGCCGGAGACTGATTCGCGATGTGCTGGCTCGGGTGAGAGATCATCTGTCGGCTCTTGAGCCACCAGGGCCCCCGCCGCTAGCCATCCGCGAGCCGCCGGCCCTCCAAGAAGGGGATGTGATCATCGAACTCGTCCCAGCAGCTGACGAAGAGCGCCGCGGCTCAAGCGCCTGAGCTGAGCGCAGCCCAGGTGGCCTTTCCCACAGCGAAGGGTATCCCTCCTTCGACTATCGAGGCTCCCGCCAGTCGGCTGCCATCGACAAGCTCCACCACAACAGTGGCAACGTTGCTGCCGCCCATCGCTTTCTGCTCGATAGCAACAACCCTCGGCGGCTCTGCCCCGTACAGCTCGGCCACCGCGGCGACCACGGCTTCGTTGAGCCCCTCCTGAGTTCCTCTGGCCCGGCGCGAGGCGCGAGCACCCAAGGTGGAGTGGGCGATCACCGTTACCCCCTCCGGAGATTCATCAACCGAAACCCCTGAGATGCCACCCGGTCCGTCTGACTGCAACGCCTCTCTCTGTACATGGGCCAGTGACACCACTGGGGCACCTGGAGGTGGCGGGGGTCCGCCGGCAGGCGCGGCGTCACCGGATGTGACTTGAGACCTAAGGCCGTGGGCTGCCAGAATCCTCTGCACTTCCCGACTCACCAGCTCGGGATCGGCGTCGTGGCTCAGTTGGATTCTGATGCCGGCTGGCCCTGCGCTCTCTCCGACTTCGGCTGCCGCTACCCCTGGTACGGCAAGCAATTCCTCGCGAGCCTCGAGTGCCGGAGCGTCGGAGGATTCAGGAGTCATGGCGGCGCCATGGTAACGGCCAATTGATCTGGCTCCGGGAGCAGAATCTCGCGCTCCCATTAGTCTTGCGCCCATGAATTCGACACATACACAAAGCGATGCCGGGCCGGCATTATCGGAAATCGACTGGTTCGCCGATCGGTTCAAGGCCGTAACCGACAACATCGGGGTGGCCATTCAGGGTAAGCCCGATGTCATCGGGCTTACGGTGTTGTGCCTCATCTCGGGCGGCCACGTTCTCATCGAGGATGTGCCGGGAGTTGGCAAGACGCTGCTCGCCAAGTCACTGGCCAGGTCACTGGACAGTCAATTCAACAGACTCCAATTCACGCCAGACCTGCTCCCTTCCGATGTCACCGGCGTCTCGGTTTTCGACAGGGAAAAGGGAGACTTCGTCTTTCGGCCAGGTCCTGTGTTCGCGAGCATCGTTTTGGGAGACGAGATCAATCGAGCCAGTCCCAAGACCCAGTCGGCCCTGCTCGAAGCGATGGAAGAGCGACAGGTAACTGTGGACGCGATCACCCGGCCCCTTCCTCGGCCTTTCATGGTCATCGCCACGCAGAACCCGATCGAACACGAAGGCACCTACCCACTGCCTGAGGCTCAACTCGACCGGTTCATGATGAGGCTGGTGGTTGGATACCCGGAGCGCTCCAAGGAGCTGGAAATGCTCGACGCCCACGCCAACGACACCACCGCAAGCGAGCTCAGCCCGGTAGTTACCGCAGAGGACATCGAGAAGATGGCCGAGGTCGCGCGCAGCATCCATGTGTCGGACGCCGTCAAGGGCTACGTGGTCGATCTGGCCGAAGCCACCCGCGCCGACCCGGACCTCCTACTCGGCGCATCGCCTCGGTCCTCCCTTTACCTGCAGCGCGCCGCCCGCACTAGAGCCGCCATCGAAGGAAGGGCATTCGTCACGCCAGACGACATCAAAGAGATAATCCTGCCGGTATTGACACATCGCCTCATCCTGAGGCCCGAGGCTCAGATGCGAGGCGTCCAGATCGAAAAGATCCTGGAAGCGATTACCCAGGGTGTCCCGGTACCAGGCACGATCGCATGAGGAGACGTGCCTAACACCCGCGGCTGGGGCGCCGTCGGCGCCGCAGTCGCGTTGGCGATTCTCTGGATCTTCTTCGGTGAAAGAGAGCTGCTGGCCGCCGCGGTGCTCCTCATGACCGGCCTCGTCGTCGGCGTTCTCCTGGTGCGCATGGCATCTCCTCAGGTGCAGGTGAGTCGACGGGTGGCGCCCGAGCAGGTCCACGAGGGTGATCGAGCCATCGTCGAGATCGAGCTAGCGGCACCATCTACCCTCCGCAACATCATCGTCGAGGACACCGTCCACGGCCTCGGGTCGGCTCGCTTCGCGGCCGGGAAAGTGGGAGCCGGGGCTCCTTTGCGAGCTCGCTATGAAGTGCTGTGTCGGCCCCGCGGCGTATACGCCATAGGACCCGCCGTGGTGTCGTCTGGCGATCCGCTTGGCCTGGCCGAGGCAGGTGGCAACGCAGGGGGTGAGGACCGCCTCGTCGTGTTCCCCGCCGTTGAGGAACTGATTGGTGCGCCGGCGGTTCGCGGCCAGGACCCGTCTGTCCAAGCCAGCAGACCTACTCAGGCGCCACACGGTGGAGAGGACTTCTTCACACTGCGCGAGTACCAGATCGGCGACGACCTGAGACGGGTCCATTGGCCATCATCTGCCAAGCGCGACGAACTAATGATCCGCCAGCTCGAGGTTCCCTGGCAGTCCAGGGCTCTCATCTTGCTCGATCGTCGCCAGGGGGTCTATGCCGGTGAAGACTTCGAGCATGCCGTGAGGGGTGCAGCGTCGATGTTGCGCCATCTGTATCGCGGCGGGTTCAACCCCGAGCTCTGGACCGGGGAACACGACGGTCGATCGATGACCCACACCCGATACAGCGCCGCGATGGGGGCGCTGGCAACCGTGCAGGCTGGCAAGTTCGACCTGGCGGCGGGAGTCGCCCGGCTGCGTAGCAGCTCGATCGGAGGCGGAGCGCTGATAGTGGTGACCGGGGAAGCGGATGATTCGATCTCTGCCGCCTACCGGCACCTCGCCAGGGCTTTCGCTCGCTCCTTTGTTTTCGCGGTCGCCTCGGAGGGTTCCGGCTTGCTGACGTTGTTGCGGCGAGCCGGGGTCACCGCGATCGCGGCACCGTCCGACGAAGACTGGGCAACAGCTTGGAAGGAGGCGACAGAGAGCACATGGTCTACCGCCTCAGCTGGTTAGCCGGCACCGTCGCCATCCTGCTTGCCCTTGGCAGGCTCAATGGGCTGTTGCATCCCAGTGTTGAGGGCGTCCCGTGGCAGATCGTCATCCTGGTGGCCGCTTTCCTTGGCGCCACCATCACCTGGACCGCCCTGGCTTACCGGCTTAGCGCCGCCCTTGTTGCGGCCATCAACGTAGGTGCGTGGTTGGTTACGGCGCTGCGCATCGCAGCGCCGGAAACCATGTGGTTGGTCATCCCCACCTGGGACAGCTTGGAGCGACTCCAGGCCGATCTCTCCTACGCCGCCGACGTGATGCAGGGAAGCGTCGCTCCAGTGATCCCGGCAACCGGAATCGTCGTGGCTCTGTTGGCCATCTTCTGGGCACTTGGCTCCTTAATGGTATGGGGATTGCAGAAAGGGCACCCCTTCATTGCCCTGGTGCCTCCACTCGGCTTCTATCTCCAGCTCGCCACGATCCAGCGAGGGGGCGCAGCCATCGGCTGGCTGATAGCGTTCGTGCTCCTGGCAGGTCTGTCCCTGGCAGCGATCACCCACGACGAGCGCACGTCGGGAGTCGGCCGCATCTCAGGGGCAGGGGGTGGGGGCCTGCTGTTGCACTCGTGGTCGTTGGCCGCGGTGGGAGCGGTGGCGTTGGTGGCTGTGCTGATTACCACCGCTATCGGGCCGGCGGTATCTGCGGCGGGATCGATCGAGTGGCGACAATCGCGCGGCCTCACCGGTGACTTCTACGGAAGCATCTCCTACAACCCGTTCATCGGCATCCAAAAGAGCCTGGTCAGCGGCACCGACACCCCCATCTTCGCCGTGAGGGTATCCGGCGACACCCAACCCGATCGTCTCTACTGGCGCCTGCTGTCCATGGACGCGTTCAACGGCGTCCACTGGTTCGCCAACGAACCGCGCATCGAGGTCATAGACCAAGCTGAAAGCTACGAGGATCCGCGGTTCGAATTCGTCGGCCCCACCAACGACGTCGTCCAGGATGTGACGATCTTGGCTCTGCAGTCCGAATGGATACCAGCCGCCTATTCGCCGGTTGCTTTCTCAGCGCAAGAGGTTCAAGTGGACCAAGGGGTGCGGGTAAGCGAAACAGCATCGCTTCGCTTCAGCGCCCTCACCTATCGAGGCATGACCTACCGCGTTCTGTCGGAGGTCCCACAGCCCGATTTCGCCACGCTGGCATTGGCCGCGGATGGCTTACCAAGCGACGCTTTCGCTTCCGCGATCGAAGAGGGAGCGGTGGATGAGTCGGTGTTCGATACTTCGCCCCCGGAGCCGATCGATGACCCCCCGGATCTAGACCGATTGACCGATCTGCCAGATGACTTCGACGAAAGAATCTCCGGTTTGGCAAGAGACATCACGCGTGGCCTGGAGGGTGATTATGAGAAGGCGTTAGCTCTCGAGTCGTGGCTGCGGGACCCGGCCAACGGATTCCGCTACGACACCACGGTGACCCCATCATCGGAGGAAAACACCCTGGCATCGTGGCTGCTGGATGAGACCAGCCCCGACTTCCGCGCTGGATACTGCGAGCAATACGCGACTGCACTGGGAGCCATGGGACGGGCGATCGGCATCCCATCGCGAGTTGTCCTCGGATTCACGCCCGGCGATCAGCAAGCCGACGGGACCATCGTGGTGCGCGACCGCAACGCTCACGCCTGGGTTGAATTCTGGATGCCAACCCAGGGTTGGGTGCAATTCGATTCAACCCCGCGTAGCGACTTCAGCTATACGACGGCCTCAACGCTCCCCTTCGACGTTGTCCCGTTTCTCGAAGTGCCAGAGATCGACTCCCCCTCCTTCCTCGGTGGCCCCAACCCGCTCATCGAGATAGCAGCAGACGATCTCGCCGGACCGATCGCCACCGACGGCATCAACGGCGGCCCGGCAACGTTCACACTTCCTGGCTGGATGAGATCGCTGCCGATCTTGGCAGCGATAACCGCTCTGATCCTGGCCATACCCGCCATCAAGAGCATCCGCCGGCGCCGCAGAGGGCGAGCTCTGAGCGAAGGAGACGTGGCAGCAGCGTGGCGCGAGATCACCGAGAGACTTGCCGACCTTGGCTCGCCACCGGATCCGGGTCTGACTCCGATGGAGCTCGCGAGCTCGATCGATCATGTAATGGAACCGCTGGCGGATGTCTACGGGGAGTCGCTCTACGGAAGGGGCAAACTGAGCAAAGCCAGGATGGCCTTAGCGGAGAGGTCTTTCGAGAAGACCGAGGCGGCGTTCGAGGCGCGGTACTCGCCGATTCGTCGCTTGGTGTCGCGCTGGAATCCGGGATCTCTCGTATCCCGGCTGCGCCGCAGCAGGGGTTAGGCGCCTGAGGCTTCCGAGATAACGTCGTCCTCGACGCGCCTCAGCATTTCTAGGAAACGCTCGCGGTCGAGCTCGAAGTGCGAAACGTCCTCGGCCACCGATCTCGTGATCTTGTCGATTTCGACGAAGAAGGCAAGCTGGCCTTGCCGTAGGGCATCTAGTAGCTCGTCCTCATCGGCCGCGATCTTGAAAATGCTCTGGCCATCGGTGACCAGCTTCACGTCTGCCAGGTGATCATCCATGGCAGCACTACGACGGAGGTAGTCCCACGCCCGACGGACACGCTGCACCGACATACCGTTGTCGAGAAGGCTTCTCACTACCCGCAAGGCAACCAGATCGCGAAACGAGTAGAGGCGACGGCGACCGGGGCGACCCCCGGTGCCTTGGATGGTTGGCTTAACGAGCGCTACCCGATCCCAGTAGCGGAGTTGATGTTGGGTACAAGAAGTCAATCGTGACGCTTGCTGTGCGGTGAACCCTTCCTCCAACTCCGACCTCTCTTCCCGGACCAACCGGACACTGGCAGCGCACTGTCCCTATCGGTCCCCCATGTTTGACTTCTAGCGGTCGGCGTACTCTAGCCGTCGCGCCTCCATCGCCGTCGAGCGCGATTGGCCACTCCCGACAAAGCCTGCAACCCGCCGCCCCCGCGGCCGCCTCGGAAAGCGCTCACCATCCATCCGCCGGCAACAACCATCACCAAGAAACCGGCGAGAGCTACGAATGAGTTGCGGGTGAAGAACACCAGCATCACGGCCAACCCCACCACGAGGGCGACCGAGGCCCAGCGGACCCTGCGGGCGGTAACAGTTGCCAACGTGGTCCTTCTGACGGTCTGGGCGAGCTTCGGATCCTCTTGATAGAACTGTCGCTCTATCTCTTCGAGGATGCGTTGTTCTCTGTCGTCGAGAGGCATCGACCACTCCGGGGAAATCGACGGTGGACTGGAATCATTATATCGGAGGGCGAGCCTAGGACACCCGAGGCCGCGGCTGACGGGGCCGCATCAGCCGAACCGTCTTTATGGCGTCTTCGCCGAATCGGTCTCTGATGCGATCTGAGGCGACTGCCAGGGCTTCCTTCACCTCCCCATCCAAGTGGAGCTGTCTGGGTGCAGCAGGCTCGGTGAGGTTCGATCCACCGACCCCCAACAGCCGGATAGGGCGAACCCCTAGCGAGGCTCTGTCCACGAGTTGGCGAATGGCGGCAACCAAGTCCTTGGTTGTATCGATGGGAGCCTCGACGGTGTGACTGCGAACGATGGTCTCGAAATCGGAGAACCGGACCTTCAGACTTACCGTTCGGGCCGCTACCTG
>JAOTWH010000025.1 GCA_029863035.1 Acidimicrobiia bacterium
GACGGCGGCCGGGTGGCCCTCGGCTGCCGACAGGTTCACCAAACGACCTTCAGCCGCCAACAGGATGCGGCGCCCGTCCGGCATCTCGAACTCCTCGAGGTTCTCTCGCAGGGTGCGACGGGCGGTCGACATCTTCTCCAAGGCAACCAGATCGAGCTCGACGTCGAAGTGACCGGCGTTGGTGAGCAAGGCTCCGTCCTTCATGACGGCGAAGTGCTCCTCGCTCAGCGCATGGATGCCTCCGGTGACGGTGACGAAGACGTCGCCCACCGCGGCGGCGTCAAGCGAAGTCATCACCCGGTACCCCTCCATGGCGGCAGACAGCGCTCGCACCGGATCGACCTCGACCACCACGACGCTGGCGCCCATTCCATCGGCGCGAGAAGCCACCCCGACTCCACAGTCTCCGTAGCCGTGGACCACCATGGTCTGGCCGGCGAACAACATGTTGGTGGCGCGCATGATGCCGTCCAGGGCGGATTGGCCGGTGCCGTGGCGGTTGTCGAAGAGGTGCTTGGTGGCGGAGTCGTTGACGGCAACGACGGGGAGGCGAAGCACACCTTGTTCCTCCATGGCACGGAGGCGGATGACCCCGGTGGTGGTCTCCTCGGTCGACCCCAGGATCTGTTGATGGACACGGTCACGGTGCAGCAACGTCACCAGGTCGGCGCCGTCATCCATGGTGATGTCCGGATTGGTGTCGAGGGCGGCGTTGATGTGGCGGTAGTAGTCCTCGGAGTTGACCCCGCGGATGGCGAACACGGGGATGCCTTCGGCTACCAGGGCGGCGGCCACGTCGTCCTGGGTGGAGAGGGGGTTGGAGGCACACAGGGCGACCGAGGCTCCGGCGTCGCGCAACGCCAGCATGAGGTTGGCGGTCTCGGCTGTCACGTGCAGGCAGGCGGCGATGACGCGGCCGGCCAGGGGCTGTTCCTTGCGGTAGCGCTCACGCATGCCGGCCAACACCGGCATGCGACGGCCGGCCCACTCGATGCGACGTTGCCCACCTTCGGCCAAGGCGGGGTCGGCTATGTCGTAGTCCATTGATCCTCCAGAAAGTGCGGCGGGCGGCAGTCTATGGGGTTTGGGCGGAACGCCGATCAGGCCTGCGACGTCCCCTGACGGCCGTAATCGTCGACCAACCTCACCACGTCGTCGAGTTGTGAGGTAGAAGCCTCCACTAATTTCGTATCGACGATGGCCTCGTAGCGGTGCACCAAACCGGGCGGGATGTGGCGGAACTCCCCCGGGCCCAGTTCGACGGTGGTGACATCGGACTCGCTGGTGCCGGTGTGGAGCAGGAGGCGGCCTTCGAGCACCAAGATGGTTTCGTCCTTCAGCTCGTGGTACTGCAGCGACAGCTTGTGGCCGGCGCTGATGTTGAGGATCTTGCCAACGTATTGGTCGGTCACCGCCCAGATGAACTCACTCCCCCACGGTTTGGGGACCTCGGTGCCGGGAGAAACTGGCGCAGTCCCCTCAGTCATCGTCGAGTGACTTCGCCTCATCGATGAGCATCACCGGGATGTTGTCTCGCACCGGGTAAGCCAGGCGGCACGTCTCACACACCAGCCGGTGTGGGTCCTCGTGTTCGGTGAGGTCGCCATGGCACTTGGGGCATGCCAACAGTTCCAAGAATCCTGGCTCCAGTCCCATCAGCCCTCCTCTATGACTTTGGTGACGTCGGCAACGAGCTTGGCAACCTGGGCCGAGTCTGGTGCTTCGACGTTGAGCCTCAGCAGGGGCTCGGTGTTGGATGGCCGCAGGTTGAACCAGCGATCTGGCCACGACAAGGTGACCCCGTCGATCCAATCGGTATCGGCGCCGGGGAAGGCGTCGGCCACCTGCTGCATCATCGCGGCTTGATCGAGCACCGTCATGTTGATCTCACCGGACTGAGCGTACGGCTCGTACTCGGTCCTCATCTCCGAAAGGCGGCGACCATCCTCCGACAGCGCCTGCAGCAGAACCAACATGGCGGCCATGCCCGAGTCGGCCCGGAAGTTGTCGCGGAAGTAGTAGTGCCCCGAGTGCTCTCCGCCGAACACGGCGTCGGTTTCGGCCATGACACCCTTTATATAGGAGTGCCCCACCCTGGTCTTCACCGGACGCCCTCCCAGGCGCAGGATGGTCTCCGGCACCGCTCGGGAGGTGATGAGGTTGTGGACCACCGCAGCGCCCGGCTCACGCCTCAGGAACCAGGCACCGAGCATGGCGGTGGTGGTACTGCCCGACAGCGTCTGGAGTTTGTCGTCGACGAAGACCGCACGATCGGCATCGCCGTCGAAGGCAACTCCGACGTCGGCATCGATCTGGGACATATGGGCGGCCAGGTCCTCCAGGTTCTCGGGTCGAAGCGGGTCGGCGGGATGGTTGGGGAAGGTGCCATCGGGGTCGAGGTAGATGCCGTGGATCGATGGCGCGATCTTGGCGAAGATCGACTCGATCACCACCCCCGCCATGCCGTTGCCGCCATCCACCGCCACCTTGAGCGGCTTGAGGGTCCCGGGCTCGATGAGGCCCAACAGGTGATCGACGTAGGAGCCACGGAAGTCCCTTACTTCGATGGTTCCGGGGCGCTCGGCCGGGGTCAGACCTTCCTCTGCCATCCTGCGGACCTCCTCCAGTCCGGTGTCAACCCCAACCGGACGAGCGCCCGCCAGTGTCAACTTGATGCCGTTGTACTGAGGGGGGTTGTGCGAGGCGGTGATCATGGCCCCAGCCACCGACTCCGCTCCGGCGATGTAATAGACCATGTCGGAGGTGATCTCGCCGGCATCCCACACCGAAGCTCCCGACTCCGCAGCCCCGGCGGCGAAGCCGGCGCTGAGCCCGGGGGAAGAGGGGCGACAATCCCGCCCCACCACGATGCGATCGGCATCGGCGAAGGTGGCGAAGGCGGCGCCGATGCGGCGAGCCACGTCGGCATCCAAAGGATCTGGCGACTCGCCGCGGATGTCGTACGCCTTGAAGATCGATGACAGGTCCATGGTGGGCGTCATTCTATGACGGGCGGCGAGGCCCTCTCTTAGACTCCCCGGCCATGCCCGAACCGCCCCAAGTGTCGGTTGTCGTCCCCGTGCACAATGAGGCGCTGTTCCTGCCCGAGGCCTTCCCTCTGCTGGTGGCAGACCTTGACGCCACAGGTTTCGATTACGTCGTGGTGTTGGTGGAGAACGGATCGACCGACGGCACAGCCGGGCTGGTGGACGAGGTGGCTGCGCACAACGCACGGGTCTCGGCGCTGCACCTCGACACCCCCGACTACGGCGCCGCCATGGCGGCGGGATTCGCGGCGGCCAGCGGCGAGTGGGTGGTGAACTTCGACATCGACTACTTCTCTGGCGAGTTCCTGACCGCCGCCCTGTCGGCCATGCCCCAGCCCGACGTGGTGCTCGCCTCCAAGCGGGTTACCGGCGCTGAGGATCGGCGCTCGCCCATGAGACGGATCGCCACCTGGGGCTTCAATGTTTTGTTGCGAATCGGGTTCGGGTCGTCGTTGGCCGACACCCACGGCATGAAGGCCATCCGCAGTCACATCGTCGAGGAGATCGCTCCCCAGGTGTTGTCGAGGCAAGATCTATTCGATACCGAGCTGGTGCTGCGAGCCGAGCGCGCCGGTTATCGCATCCTCGAGTTGCCAACCACCGTGGAGGAGCAAAGGCCGACCGGCCTCGGTTTGTTGCGCAGGGTGCCGCGCACGCTCGTCGGGCTGGCCAGATTGCGCTGGAGGCTGAGGAGGCGTTGACATTCGCCTAGGCGAAGTGGTCGCCCCTCGGCTTACGGGAGTCCCGGCGTCGCTTGAACAATGGAGTCGCCGCCACGACGAGGAGTCCGCCAGCGGTCATGGCCAGACCGACGTTCTCGTCCCATGTGCGCTCGAAGCTGAGGACAACGTCGGGCGAGGTTGGGATGACGACCATCAGCGATGGGGCGGCCCGATAGGGGCCCTCGGCGCCCTCCACCTTCCAATTGGGGAAGTAGGACACCTTGACCAGGTGTGGCACCCCCACCGCTTCGGTATGGAACGAGATGCGATCCTGATCGAGCACGATATTGGAGACCGTCCCGGAGGGGGCGATCGGCGTGGCCAGCCGAGCCAGGTTGGTGCCGGTCTCCGAGGTACGAGGCCACTCGTCTGGCCCGTCGGCTGTTAGCCAGTAATCGAGACCCTCGACGTCTTCGTACCACTCGAGGGCGGCGTCTACGAAGCTGTCTCCTTCGTAGACGGTGGGGGTGGCGGTCGCCACATCGACCAGATCGGTGGGCGGCAACTCGAACACGGTCCACGGATCGGCCTGGGCCACCTCGGTGAACTCCTCCATGGAGCGCGCTTCGGCGGTGGCCTCTTCGCTGAAACTCACGAAATAGCGGATGTCGTAGACCGGTAGATGCGACACGGCGCGCTCGAAATCGAAGGTGTGATAGTCGAGGCCCCGCACCGGATTGGACGGCTTCTGGCTGACCTCTGCGGTGTTCAGGAAGTGGAACGGGGTGGTGATGGATGACTCGAAGTAGAGCCCCTCCATCGACGGATGGCTGCTCTCGGTCCAGTACGGGATGAGCATGAGGGCCATGGGGGTTCCGTAGCGACCCATGTCGCTGTTGGCCTCCCATTGCACCCGGCCGTCTGGCAAGGCATCGACCGTTTGCATGAGCGCCTCGTACTCGGAGAAGGATTCCTTGTCCTCGTAGCCGGTGTAGTTCCACCTCACCCAGCCGGGGATCTGAGCCATCGAAACGGTCGCCAGCACGACGAAGAAGGCTGCCGCGGTGCCAACGCGACGGATCACCGTTGGTTCGGGGCGCCGCGCTCGCTTGGCGGTCTCGACGATCGCCATGCCAACAGCGATACCTGCGAAGATATACATGCTGAGGTACCAGAAGGGCAACAGACGGGCGTTGTAGAGCTTGGTCCAACCGAGAATGGGGAAGAGGAGGAACCCCACCACGGGCAGGACCGCCAGCCACGCCCCCACCACGACATCGTGACCGAGCCACAGCGACCACACCAGGCCGATGGCGCCGAGCACGGCTATCGGGATGAACTCGCGCGGCAAGATGTTCTCGAAGCCCTCGACGGGTGACCAACCCATGTCGGTGGTGAGCGTGTTGACCCTCAACAACAGAGGGAGGGCCCAGAAGCCGGCCACCGATAGCCCCAATACCCACGACCCAACCACGGTCGCCCCGGCGCCGCGCCGTAACAACAGAGGCAGCGACACGATGACTACGACGACGACCACCACCAGGTGCGATAACGCGGTGAGCGCCAACAAGACCCCGGCCGCAGGCGAGAAGCCCGTGCCCTCCCTCACCCCCTTGATGACCATGCCGAGGTAGACCAGCCCGAGCGCCAGCCCCCATCCGAAGGCGAACTCGCCGGCCATGGTTGCCTTGATGTTCCCACCGAAGATGGCGTGGCTCTCCATGAAGACGTAGGTGCCGCCGGCGATGCCGCCCAGGGTGGCGACTGGCCGCGAGAAACCCATCGACCTCGAGAAGTAATAGGCGGCAGCGGGAAGCGCCACCACTCCGGCGGCCGTCACAGCCTTGAAGGCGACCCCGTAGGGAAGCAGCACATCGAGCAACACCACCGAAAGGATGGGGAGCGGGAAGTAGAAGTAGAGAACGGGGAAGCCGGCGTACCAGTCATTGCTCCAGCCCATGATGCGCCCCTGGTTGATGAGGTTGTCGCGCACGAATGCCGGAAGGAATACGTGAGCGCCCATGTCCCCACCGGTGGGTGTGTTGGCCTCGGCGATGAGATCGGGGCGCATGATCCCCAAGAAGACAAGGGTGGTAGCACCAACCGCCACGGCGGCCAGAATCTGATAGGGGGACCAACGACGCACGATGTGAGAGGCTACCGACGTGCCTCTGCTAGCCACACCGTCTGGGGGATCGGCCAGGTAGCCGGTTGCAGGAGGCTGTTACTTGGAGGCCTTGCGGGCCAGCTTGAGCACGGCATCGAGCGCCAGCTCTTTGCCGCCGCTGTTCCACCAGCGGTTCTCGCATCGGTGGCATGAGCAGAAGAGGACCTGGGTCCCGTCGGGCAGCTCCAGGTCGATCTGTATCGCGTCGGCTGCACCGCATTCAGTGCAGGCGACAGGCTGGGAGGTGGTGGCATGCTTCGTCATATAGAGGTCTCCTAATTATAACAACTAATCGTGGTCTTGTACGCGCGGATCGTCACCGAGGTCCTGAAGCCTTCCCAGATAGCGCGACTTGCGCTTGCCGTTCTCTCGCCAGTGGGCGTACCAATAAGGACCGTGGGGGCAACTCGAGCAGTTCGACTTGCCGCAACGAACGAACTGAGGACGATAACGGACCTCGGGCCGGTTGTCGGCCGGGAGCTGCACCCCAGTCTTTTCCAGACGGGCGGCGGCGAGCATGAGAAGGCGGCGCAACTCGTGTTCGTCCATGTCGCGCACCGCCTCGATGACGTCACGATCGAGCGCCACTCAGCGGTCTCCTACGCGACATCGCGTACCGGTAGAACCAACAGCGACCGTCGATCGGACACCGACCAGCCAACCGGTGGGGCAAAACGATCAGCGTGGCGCTGGCACAGGTGGTAGGCGCCCGGCTTGGCGGCCAGGTCATCGAGCCACGCCTGCGCCGTGGCGTAGTCAAAGGAGAGCATCGATGAGGCCGGGGCGGCGCATTTGGTGCAATTCATGGGGGCAACCTAGGAGCGGGACCAGCGGCAGCCAAGGATTTCGCGGTCTTACTTGCCAATACGACACGTAAGACGATTTTGTTATTCGGTCACCCTCAGTCGCCTATGGGCGCTCCGGGAGCGATGGCGGCGCCTTCGGGGCCCTGCACGCTCCACGCTGCCGAGAACGGGGCAAGCGAGTCGGCCAAGTATCCGTAGACGCCAGCACCCTCAACGATCACCTGGCGGATGGCTCCGGCCGGCAGTGCAACCTTGTCGGCCGACGGTGCATCGGGTCCAAGAGGCAGCAGTGTGACCGTCACGGGTTCCGTTCCGCTGTTCATGAGCCAAAGCGATGTCGTGCCTCCTACTGCCGCGCCGGCCCCTGGCAGCAGCCAGCGAGTAGAGGGCGAAGCCACGCCTTCGGACGCGGCAAGACCTCCCGCCATGTCTGCCACGGTGGCTGCCGCGATCGAGGCGTCGGACCGCAGCCTCAGCCCGAACGAGCCGTCGGCCACATCTCCCAGCGGGATCAGCACCGGCGAGCCGGGAGGGACCAACTCGGAGCGAGCATCGAGGAAGGCGCCTTCCGGTGTGAAGATGTCGAACTGAACGGTCACCGTTTCCTGGTTGGGATTGAAGATGGCCACGGCTGGGTCGAGCCCGGCGGTCCTCACGGCGGGGAACTCCCACCTTCTGTTGAGGCCGGTTCCGGTCCATATGGCATCGTCATCGGCATTGGTCATCGCCATGACGGGGATGACCGTCCCTTCCGATGCCGTCACCGTGACCCCGATAACCTCCCGCAATCTCAACTCCTCGTGGAAGGCGACGTCCCTCCAGCTTCGGGGCGCGACCGCGAAGCCTTCCAGACCAGTCAACGGCTCTGCCCCGAATTCGGAAGTAGGGGCAACGGTGACCTTGGCGATCTCGGGGAAGGGATTGAACAGCCTCAACACCAGCGTCTCGTTCTGGAGTGTTGAGCCGCCAACGACGTACCACACCTTGGGCACAGAGGAGACGCACAGGTCCGCCGCGATCGATGTCTCCGACTCGACCACCGAGGCGGCGGCGGCGGGACCGTCGTCGAACTCAACGAACCCAGGCACATCGCCCCGCAGCGCTACCACGTCGGCGAGCGACAGGACGGTGCCGCCGGGTCCACCCACAGCTTCCTGGATCTCATCCGCCTCCTGACCAGGCTCCGGGTTGAGAAAGGTGAACGCCGCCGCCGACGGCACCACCGACGCCAGAGCGATGAGACCGTCACGCTCGAAGCTGGACTCAACCCACGGGCAGTACCACACCCCCGCTGCGCCGGTATCCGCTACAAGGATCGTGTCGGGACGAGCAGTGATGAGAGCCTGCGGCGGTTCATCAAGCGCCAAGGCCGCCACGACCAGGCTCGACACAACCCCGAGAGAGAGGAGCCGCTTCATCGCGCTCTCCTACCGGTACCGACCAAGGCCAACCCGAACAACAGCACGAACACCGCGGCGGCCAGCACAGCTTGGCGATGGAGCTCGGGGCGCCCCGCGAACGTGATGCTGCCGCTGGTGGCAGGCAGCTCGTTTGCCCACCCCGACTGCGACCATGGCCCGGGACCCCAGCGCTGATCTGCGTTCTCTGCCACCCAAACCCGCCCCGCCGACGCCGCCGGGCCTTGGTATCCCGTGCCGACCACCGACCAGGCCGCTCCCTCGGCTGTGACAGCGCGAGCCGCGTCGACCTCGTTGGCGAACACTGAGCCGGTGAGGCCAGGCAGAGGCGCCATATCGAGCTGGCCGCCGAATAGCGATTCCATTGGCGTGGGTCCGGTGAACATGACCCACTTGATGCCGAAGGGCGCCAGCGCCGCGCCGGCGCGGGCAGTCTGGCCGGTGGCGATCGAGTCGATCACTGCCGCCAACTCATCGTCTCCCAGACGGGCATCGGCGAGATGCGCTTCCCACAATCGGGGCAGCGGAGTCGACACCACCCGATATGGCGTCACTTCGAACAGCCTCGAATCACCGGGCAAGGTGTCTGCCGGGCCGAACATGAGCACCCGCGCCGCGCTTTCTCCCTCCACTGATGTGAAGGCAAGGGAATCTCGATACTCGTCGGAGGGCAGGCCGGCGCGGCCCGGGATCATCACGATCACAGTGGAGGCCAACAGCACCAGCGCAGCCACGAACCCGATGCTGGCGATGCCCCTTCGCCACGACGAGATGAACTCGAAACGCTGGGTGCTCTCCACAGCGGCGGCCACCAGCGCGGCGGAGCCGATAGCTGCGACCACGTACCCGAGCGATTCAACGTCGCGCCCGTAGTTGAGGTCTCCCAGGCGGGCCAGCGTTCCTCCGCCTGCCGCCAACACGCCACCCCAACCGGCGACGGAGGCCAGCGCCTTGTCACCGGCCGCCACTATCGCAAGCACTGTTACTCCGGCGAGCCCGGCCAGCAGCCATGGCGGATTCCAGAAAGCGGGCTGACCGGACTCGGTGTACCGATAGAAGTCGACGATGCCCAGCCAAGGAAGCAGCATGGGAAGCGCCACTGCCATGCCGATGGCAGCTCGCAGGGGGGCCCACCACCGGGCGCCGACGCCGAGGGGCACCCAGATCGCAAGCGCAGCGACCGGAACCACCAGCACGGCCGGAAGGGCCACTGCGGCGAGGCCAGTGGTCCAACCAACGGCGGCGATTCGGCCCACCCTCCCCCGCCAACTGCGCGGCCACGGTCGCACCGCGGCCCGGATGGCCCACGGCAGAGGTCCCAGCGCCAGCAGTGCCGGCCAATCGGTGTGCTGGCCGATGGCCAAAGTCGCTGGTCCACCGATGAGCATGATGCCACCGGCATAGGCGGCGATCGGAGTGAGCCCCCAACCCTTGAGCAATCTCGCCATTCCGATGGCGCCGGCTACCAGTGCCGCCACCGTGAGCACGGCCACAGTCAGCTCCGCCTTGTCGAACAGCACGCTCTGCACGGCCGCCACCGCACCTACCACGGGGCGCAACGGCTCGGGACTGCCAAGTCCGGCGGGATTCCACCCGCCGGCGAATGCGCCCAAAGTGGCGCTGGCCCCTTCGGCAGGAGGCAGGGCGTAGCCCACCGCAGGGAGGCTGCCGCTCCAGATGGATCGGGTGGCCAGCAGCGCGAAAGTGACGCCGGCAGCCGACGCCAGGAATCCGGGAGAGCGCACCGCGGAGCGGCCGGCGTCCATGATGCCGCCGAGACCGGTTACCTGGGGGAGCCTCTTCTGAACCCGCTCAACGATCTCGGTGCCCAGCTCCCGCAACGTTGCGGAGCCTCGTATCTGATATCGGAACAGCTCCTCATCGCTGCCCACCCGGTTGCGACGGGCATCGAAGCGGGCCGCCACGGTGCTGGGGAAGCGGTAGACATTCCAGGCCCAGGCTCGGGCCCAAATGCCGAGAGTGAAGCGCCCCAGGAAGGGGGTAACCACTGCCTCGATCAACCCGATCAGCATCCTGAGAGGAAGAGCCCACGCCAGGGTGAGGGGCGAGTAGCTCTTGAGCATTGCTCGGATACGGCCCGCTTCCTCACGCCAGGGAACTGTGACGCGGGTGCGCTGGGGGTAGTGGACTTCGCTTGAGGGGATCACGACAACCCGGGCGCCCCGCAGCCGGGCGCGTTGTGAAAAGTCGATACCTGCAGCCTCGGGGGCAAGCTCGGGATCCGGTCCGTGCAGCCCCTTCAGCAGGTCGCGTCTGGCCAGCAGCGATATGGCTGGGACCGCGGCAACGTCGCGCACGACGTCGTACTGGGCTTGGTCGCGCTCCCCCTTCTCCAGGCCGAGATAGGGGACGTCGAACACGTCGGTCGCCATGCCAACAGAGATCAGCTCCTCGGGAGCGTCGGCCTTCAAGATCTTCGAACCGGCAACCGAAGCGTCTACCCGCTTCCCCTCTTCGACCAGAGCCCCCAGTGCATCGGGAAGCGCTCTGGCTCTCTGATCGATGAACCAGACGTAGGTGACCTCCGAAGGGATCTGGTCCAGGGCCTCGGACACCGACGCCGCCCATCCGACGCCTTCCTCAGCGGCCAGGGCCTTGGTCCCGGATCCACCCCCGACCAGCATCACCTCGAACGGGCCGTAAACTTGCCGCTCGAGCGCGCGCAGACCCTCGAACAGTGACGACGGGTCTCGCACGAGGACAACCGCAACGACATCGACCGAAGCGGAGTCCCCCGACGGTTCGGGGATAGACATGGAGGACCATTGTGGGGTTCCGAGGCGAACAAGGCAAAGCACCTCAGCGGGTGGCGCTCGTTTCCGGCGGTGTGGGCGGGGCGCGCCTGGCTAGGGGCCTCAACGAGGTCCTTTCCCCCGACGCGCTAGCGATCGTGGTCAACGTCGGCGACGACCTCAATGCATATGGCCTCGAGGTGTCGCCAGATCTCGACACGGTGCTCTACACCATGGCAGGCATCGAAGGCACCCACGGATGGGGAGTAGCGGGCGACACTTCCACGGCCATGGTGCGGTTGTCGGCGGCCGGGCTCGACACTCGGTTCATGATCGGAGACATGGATCTGATGACCAATCTGATCCGCACCCACGCACTCGGTCGCGGCGAGACGCTTTCGCAGATAACGGCTGCCATCGCACGCGGCCTGGGGATCGAGGCCCTTGTGCTGCCTGCCACCGACGACCCGGTACGGACCAAGGTGGCCACGGACAGCGGAGAGTGGCTCGACTTCCAGGAATACTTCGTCCTTCGAGCCAGTCGCGACAAGGTGACAGAGCTCCGATTCGAAGGTGCAGAAAGCGCCGCAGCCGCGCCCGGGGTGCTCGATGCCATCGCCGCGGCGGACGCCGTTGTCATCGCACCGTCGAACCCTCCCCTTTCCATCTGGCCCGTCCTTGCGGTTCCCGGGATCAGGTCTGCACTGGAGGCGGCTCGGCGGGTGGTGGCGGTGAGTCCCCTCTTCGGTGGCAAGGCGCTGAAGGGTCCAGCCCATCGAGTGATGGCATCGCTTGGCTTGCCGCCTGGCAATCAGGGCGTGGTTGCCGCCTACCAGGGATTGTTGTCAGATCTGGTCATCGACGCCGGCGATGGGGCCGACCGCGAGACGCTCTCCGATCAGGTCAAGGTGCACGTCACCGACACCCGCATGGCGGATCTGGCGGCATCGGCCCGGCTGGCCCGGGCCGTGTTGGAGATCTTGTGATCGAGCTCCACCCGATAACCGGCATCGGCGAGGTGGCACCGGGCGACGACCTGGCAGCCATCCTGGCCGAAGCTATCGCCGCGGCTGGCCTGGTCCTGCAAGATGGCGATGTGCTGGTGGTCACCCACAAGGTGGTATCGAAAGCCGAAGGGGCGGTAGCGACTGCCGAAGACGACGACGCCTACCGGGCACTAGTGAAACGAGAAGCCGTCGCCATTCTGCGTCGTCGCGACGATCTGGTGATCGCCGAAACCAGCCATGGCTTCGTCTGCGCCAACGCCGGAGTAGACCGCTCCAACGTCCCACTCGGTCAAGCTGTTCTGCTCCCCAAAGACCCCGACGCCTCTGCCCACGCCTTGCGGCGCCGGATCGGCCACATCACAGGCAAGGAAATCGCCGTGGTGATAACGGACACCTTCGGTCGAGCCTGGCGCAAGGGGCTGAGCGATGTGGCTATCGGAGTGTCTGGCATGCCGGCCATCGTCGATCTGCGAGGCACCACCGACACCCAGGGCCGGGAACTGCATTCCACCGAAGTTGCCATCGCGGACGAGGTGGCTGCCGCAGCCGACCTGGCCATGGGCAAGGCAACGAGCGTGCCGGCCGCGATCGTGAGAGGACTCGAATTCGACGGTGAGGGACGAGCTGCCGATCTGGTGCGAGATCCCGATGAAGATCTCTTTCGATGAGCTTGCGATGACGGAGCTGTAGATGGCCACGAACCGTGCCTGAGCTGCCGGACATCGAGGCCTACCTGGCGGCCCTGCGGCCCAGGGCGGTTGGCAACGAGATCCAATCGATCCGAATCGCCGGCATCGCGTTCCTGAAGAGCTTCGATCCGCCTATCGACGATACCCGTGGCGCCAAGATCACCGGGCTGCGTCGGATGGGAAAGAGAATCGTCTTCGAACTGAACGACGATCGGTTCCTGGTCCTCCACCTGATGGTGGCCGGGCGGCTGCTGTGGAAGGACCCCGGCGCCAAAGTGCCTGGCAAGATCGGACTGGGGGCGATCGATTTCGAAGGCGGCTCTCTCATCATCACCGAGGCGGGCACCAAGAAACGAGCCTCGCTGTATCTGGTTGCCGGCGAGGAGTCCCTGACTCAATTCGAGAGGGGTGGACTCGAGGTGATGACGGCTTCGGCACAAGAGTTCGCCAAGGCCTTGCGCCGCGAGAGACACACCCTCAAAAGGGCGCTGACCGATCCCACCATCTTCTCGGGCATCGGCGGCGCCTTCTCGGACGAGATCATGCACCGAGCCAAGTTGAGCCCGATGGCCCGTTCGGACACTCTCAACGACGAAGCTGCACAGCGCCTGTTCAACGCGGTGCGAGACGTCCTGGGTGAGTGGACGGATCGACTCTCGACCGAAGTCGAGGACGAGTTCCCTACCAAGGTCACGGCCTTCCGACCCGAGATGGCAGTGCACGGTAAGTTCGGCGAGCCTTGCCCGGTGTGCGATGCCCCGGTGCAACGCATCGTTTACGCCTCGAACGAAACCAACTACTGCCCCGGCTGTCAGACCGAGGGGCGCATTCTGGCCGATCGATCATTGTCCCGAATTCTCAAGGACGACTGGCCCAAGTCCCTCGAGGAGTTGGAGGGTTAACAGCCAAGCGGCTAGCTGATGCGGAACCAGTCGGCTGTCAGCTTGATGCCGCGCTCGAGCGGGGTAAAGGGTTGCCAGCCCAACACCTTGGAGGCACGCGACGAATCGAGCACAGATCGGGCCATATCGCCCGGTCTCTCCGGCATTAACCCCGGTTCTCCGCGAAAACGGGTCGCCGTGGCACACAGCTGGTAGATGTCGAGCACGGTCGTCTCGATTCCACTCGAGATGTTGAACAGCTTGCCCGACCCCTTGTGGGCGGCGCGCATCAGGGCATCGACGACATCTTCCACGTAGACGAAGTCGCGGGTCTGGCGTCCGTCGCCGTAGATGACCACCTGTCCTCGATCGAGCATGGTCCTGAGGAAGATCGCCACCACGCCGGCTTCTCCGTGAGGGTTCTGGCGGGGCCCATAGATGTTGGAGGGTGCGATGATCGAGTAGTCGAGCCCGAATGCGCTCTTGAAGAACTTCACGTACTCCTCGGTGACCATCTTCGACACCCCGTACGGCGACTCGGGCTTGCGGGCGGTCCGCTCGGTGGCCGGGAGCTTGGTCGCCGCCCCATACAGAGCACCCCCGGTGGTGACGAACACGACGCGTTGGGTGCCGGCCTGGCGGGCAGCATCCAACACGTTGACCGTGCCAACCACGTTGACGCTGGCATCGAGAACAGGGTTGTCCATCGAGGTCTTCACGCTGGCCTGAGCGGCCGCGTGGAACACGATCTCGGGCTCGAAGCGGTCAAATGCCTCGATCAGCTGGGGCGCTGTGATGTCGAGCTGGTGGAAGTCCACTCGACCCGTGGTGCGAGCCTGGGCCAGGTTGTCCAGCCGCCCGGTTGAGAGATCGTCGACCACCAAGACCTCCGACCCCTCATCCACCAGACGATCTACCAGATGAGAACCGACGAAGCCCGCCCCGCCGGTGACGATGGCTCTGGCGATCATGGGGTGGGACCTGCGGCGATCGCCCCCGACTCCAGCACAGCACCCTCGAGAACCCGGGCGCCGTCTGTCAGGCGGCACCCCGGCCCGATGCGGGCGGCGCGACCGACGATGGTCTGTCCCGAGATCACCGCCCGCTCGCCAACGTGGCTATCCCAGCCGACGATCGATGCGCTGACCCTGGCACCACTGCGGATGACCGCTCCATCGAGGATCACCGCCTCTTGGACAACGGCTCCCTCTTCGACGACAGCCCCCGGCCCGATCATCGACCATGAGCCGCGCTGCTCGCCGTCGATTTGAGCACCCGCCATCGCCAAGTGAGGAGAGCCGGCGGGCGCGCTGCCGGCTTTGCCGGTGAGGAGCCGCTCATGGGCGTCGAGATACAGGCCGGCAGTGCCTATGTCGAGCCACTCCCCCTCGATGGTGACACCCCACAGCTCTCCAGCGGCCACCAGATCGGGGAACACCTTCCGTTCGAACGACAGCGGGCCACGCTCGAAGCTCTCAAGAAGCCGTCGCTCTGCCAGGTAGATGCCGGCGTTGACCGTGTCGGCCGGGGCGCTTCCGGCTGGAGGCTTTTCGACGAAGCGTTCCACCGATCCCTCCGATGTCGTGACCACGACCCCGTAGGCCGATGGATCGGCCACCCGGGCCAAACCCAGCACCACACCCCCAGCCGGGGCGGCAGAGAGAAACGACCCAAGGGGCACGTCGAAGATGACGTCACCGTTGAGGATGAGGAACCGGTCGTCGAGTTCGTCGAGGATGGCGCGCACGCCGCCCGCGGTGTCGAGCGGGCTCTGCTCGACAGCTAGATGAAGCTGCGGCGGTCCCTGGCGCTGAGCGAGGTAGCTCTCCCAGACGTGGAGGTGCTCGGTTCCGACGGTCAGCCAGACATCGCTGACGCCGACCTCTACCAGGTTGGCCAACTGCAGCTCAACGAACGGCTCACCAGCCAACGGAATCAGGGCTTTGGGGGTCGCAGTGGTGAGGGGCAGGAGCCGCGTGCCCTGTCCGCCGACCAGGAGCACGGCATGGCGGATCAAATCGCTTCCAGTCGTTGGCGACGCGGCCACCAGATCATCCCGCTTCGACCGCTGGCACCTGTGACGGGGACACCAACGCGCTGCGGAAGAAGGCGACCAAGCGTTCGACGGCGTCGGCAGTTATGGCTTCGTCGTATCCGTCTCCCGACACGTCGAGGAAGCCATGGCCGCCGGCCGGGTAGAAGGCCCACTCCGAACGCGGCTGAAGGCGATGCGCCTCGACCGCTTGGCTCTCATCCACCACCTCGTCGGCCTTCCCCTGGAGGCCGAGCAGAGGCACCGACAGTTGTCCGATTACCTCAGAGACCTGGGCGGCACGACCCTCGTCGTTGATGAGCGGCGCATAGGCCACAGCCACCGCGGCGATGGCATCGTTATTGGCTGCGCTCAAGATCGCCAAGCGGCCCCCGACCCCAACTCCCAGCAAGCCGATGGCCGAGGAATCGGCCCAATCGGTCCCGGGCGCCGCCAGGTTGCGATAGATGTCGCCTAGGTCGCCTAGGGCGCGGGCATCGGAGAGATTTCCGTAAGCCGCAGCTGCGGCTTCTGCGTCGCCGCGCCCTGGCCCATCGCCTCGATAGAGATCAAGTGCCAAGACCGCCAATCCGTGGCGGGCCAAGCGGCGGGCCAGGTCTTTGATTCCGGAGGTGACACCGGCGGTGTCCGGCACCACCACGATCGTTGGGTAGGCGCCGACCAAGTCGGGACGCGCCAGGTAGCCGTTGTGGATCTGGGTTCTTGCCGCGATCCGCAGGGATCCGTAGAGGATCACGTGGGTGCCCTCTCCGGGCAGAACGCTCATGAGGTCAGCGTAGTTGGGCGCACAGATTGGACCTCACCACTGGACAACACGATGTCACCGCGGCCGGTGGAGACAACCAGACCGCCGTCTGCGCCAACTCCGATCGCCGTTCCTGTGCCGCCGTCCCAGCTGATCTCCTGGCCCACTGTGACGCAAGCCTGCAGGTACTCGTCCCTGCCCCACTCGTCTTCGTCTGCATTCATTCGCCCCAACAACGCCGTGGCCCACTCTTCCGCCAAGGCGACGGGGCGCTCTGCACCCGGATCGCTGGTCGAGATCGCACCGACCCCTGGTGGCGGATCGGGCCACCACAAGTTGAGACCCAGGCCAACCACCACGCCAACCTGGTCGGCCTCAGCCAAGATCCCGCCAACCTTGACGCCGTTGATGATGATGTCGTTTGGCCACTTCAGATCAACGTTTCCTATGACCTCCCTGATAGCCAACCCGGCGACCAGAGACACCCGAGGCCAAGCCGAGACGGACCACTGCGGCGTAAATGCCACCGACGCGGCGAGGGGGCGCGGGGCGCTCCACCAGGTTCTGTCGTTGCGACCCCTGCCGTCCGACTGCTGCGCAGCCGTCACCAGGATGGGTTGAGAACCGTCGAATCGGGCCCGCGCCTCATCTTGAGTGGAGCGAGCCATGGGGA
>JAOTWH010000026.1 GCA_029863035.1 Acidimicrobiia bacterium
TTGGTGATATCTCCGGTGATGGTGTTCTGAGTGATGAGCCGACGAGTGGAAGTGCATCGTTGGCCCGCAGTGCCAACAGCGCCGAACAGAACTGCCCGCGTCGTCAGCTCGAGGTCGGCATCCTCCAAGACCGTAATGGCGTTGTTGCCGCCTAACTCCAGCAAAGAGCGACCGAGACGCGCAGCTGTCGCGGTTCCTACCTTCTCGCCCATGTTGCACGAGCCTGTCGCCGAGATCAGCGGCACCCTGCGGTCGTTGATGAGCCTGTCTCCCACCTCCGCGCCGCTGCCCACCATGAGATTGAAGACGCCTTCATACCCGGTGCCTTCCATCACCTCATGGACGATGTTCTGCACGGCTATCGCCGACAGCGGCACCTGGCTCGACGGCTTCCAGATAACCGAGTCGCCGCAAACGGCCGCCAGAAGCGAGTTCCACGACCACACGGCGACGGGGAAGTTGAAGGCCGTGATCACGCCGACCAGACCTAGGGGGTGCCACTGCTCGTACATGCGGTGGTCTTGACGCTCCGACGCGATGGTGGAGCCATAAAGCTGGCGAGAAAGACCCACCGCGAAGTCGGCGATGTCGATCATTTCCTGCACCTCGCCCTCGCCTTCGCCTTGGATCTTGCCCATCTCGAGCGACACCAGGGCACCCAATGGCTCTTTGTAGTTCCGCAGGGCGTTTCCGATCTGGCGCACGAATTCACCCCGCTTGGGCGCCGGTACGGACCTCCACCGAAGGAAGGCGTCTTGGGAAGACTCGATCACCCTTTCGTATTCATCGGCCGAGGCCCGTCCAACGGTTGCCAATGTCTCGGTGGTGGAAGGATTCTCGGATGCCAACTCGTCAGCGTCGCCCGCCAACCATTCTCCGGCGTATACGCCTGAATTGGTGTCGGATAGCCCGAGGGCTGAGAATATTTGGTCGCGGTTCATTGATTTCCTCCAGGTGTTGTTGGGAAAGCTAGTCGTCTCGCCGAGCTTGGCCTCCTGCCGCCCGGTGGTGACGAGTCGTAAACTCGCCGTTCCATGTCTTCCGAGTCCCGCTCCCTGGTGATCCTGGCGCTGATCGCCAATTCCATCATCGCCGTCATCAAGTTCGTGGCAGCTGGGATATCTGGGTCCTCTGCCATGCTGGCCGAGGGGTTCCACTCGGTTGCCGACACCGGCAACCAGCTCTTCTTGCTCCGGGGCACGGCTGTGTCTCGATACGCACCAGACACACGCCACCCGTTCGGGCACGGCAAGGAACTGTTCTTCTGGAGCTTCATGGTGGCCGTCGTCCTGTTCGTTGGTGGGTCGGTTGTGGCACTCCTGGAGGGGTGGGAGCACGTCTTCCACCCCGAGGAACCTCAGAACCTTGCTCTGAACCTGACCGTCTTGGGCTTGGCGGCTCTCTTCGAGTACTGGATCGCGTTCCGTCCGGCTCTCAAGCATTTCAATCAGGTGCGTGGCGGTCGGGGTGTGATGCGCACCGTGCGGGAGGCCAAAGACCCAGCCCTGTTGGTGGTCCTGTTCGAGGACACAGCTGCGATAGTCGGCGTTGTGATCGCTGGCAGCGGCGTGTTGTTGGCGAACATCACAGGCAATGGGCGTTGGGATGGAGCGGGGTCGATCATGGTGGGGTTGTTGCTGGCGGCGACAGCGTGGATCCTGGCGTTCGAAACCAAAGCCCTGTTGGTAGGTGAGGCGGCGACCAGAGAGGACCGGTCCTCGATTCGGGCCGCCAGCCTGGCGGTGCCGGAGCTGGTGTCGGTGGGCAAACTGCTCACGATGCACATGGGTCCAGACAAGATCTTGGTGAACCTCGAGGCCGATTTCGAAGACGGCCTCAGCGACGACCAGATCGAGGCAGCTATCGACAAGGTGGAAGCCGCCATCAGAGCCGCGGTTCCCTCGGTTGGCCACATATTCGTCGAACTGCAATCGCCGCAACGATGACCGGCGAGGGCTCGGCCCCGGCTTCGTCGGCGAACCTTGGACCAGGCTTCGACGTTGTCGGCCTGGCTCTGGATATGAGGTGCTCAGTGAAGGCGCATCGGGCCGACTCGTGGGTGGTCGACTCCGACCAAGGCGATCCGGACGGGGCCACCATGGCTGCCATGGAAGCTGTGACTGCGCCGGGGGCTTGGCACCTTCAGGTCGCAAGCACGATTCCGGTGGCGAGGGGCCTCGGTTCGAGCGCGGCGTTACTAGCAGCTGCCGCCGCTGCCACCAGGCGGTGGCGAGGTGGGGTGGCCGACCCCGACGAGGTTTTCGCGGTAGTTGCCGAGGCCGAAGGCCATCCCGACAACGCAGCAGCCACGGTGTACGGGGGATTCGTGGCTGTGACCGGGGGATCGGTGCATCAACTCGAGCTATCGCCCGATCTGGTCGCGGTGCTGGCGGTGCCCAACCAGGAGCTGTCGACGACCGCCGCTCGCGCTGTCCTGCCCGAAGAGGTACCAAGCGATGTGGTGGCGAGGAGCGTGAGCCGGGTTGCGTTCCTCATCGAAGGAATGCGGACCGCAGATCCCGTCGCCTTTGCCGCCGCGGCGGGCGATGAGCTGCACGAGCCATACCGGGCGGCGCTGGCACCTATCACTTAGGTTCTGATGGATGCCGCCCGCGGAGCCGGCGCGCTTCACGCTTGCTGGAGCGGAGCCGGTCCGTCGATCCTGGCAGTCGGAACCGTTGAATCGCGCGACGCTGTGGTTGAGGCCATGGGCGCTGTCCTGGGCACCGACGGGGTAGTGCTTGTGCCCGCGATGACGTCGGAAGGCCTCCTGTAGCGGGTATGGCTGAGCCTGGCCGGTCAGCCAGTCTGGGCGGTCTGGATGAATGCCTCGAAGATGGCCAATGAGGGGAGGTCGCCCTTTTCGGAGAGGAACTCGGGGTGCCATTGCACGCCCTGGAAATCCCAGGTGGGGTCCTGATACTCGATGGCTTCGACCACGCCGTCGTCGCCCCAGCCCACGGCAGTTAGACCAGGTGCCAGCTCCTTAACCGACTGGTGGTGGATGGAGTTGACGGCAACCTCGGAGGCGCTGAGCAGCTTCGCGAGGCGGCAATCGTCGTCGATCGTGACCTTGATGGGAGTGCGGTAGACATCTTCGCCGGAGAGGAAGTGATCGTGCGACCCATCGATGTGCGACTGGATGTCTTCGTGCAGGCTTCCGCCCAACGCAACGTTCACAACCTGCATGCCCCGGCAGATGGCTAGCACCGGCAGCTTCCGATCACGGGCTCCGCGGACGAGGGCGAATTCGAAGGCGTCTCGTTCCGATTCGATGCCGTAGAGGGTTTCCTCGGTGCTGTCACCGCCGTAGGTGACGGGATCGACGTCGCCGCCGCCAGAAAGGATGAGCCCATCGATTCGATCCAGAATGGTTGGCGCTCCGGATGGATCTTGGGAACTGAGGAGAATCGGAACGCCTCCCGCCCGCTCCACCGCGAGGGTGTAGGCGCGGTTGAGAGTGTGGGTGGGGCTGGCGCCTGCAGAGCTTGGCACCTCGCGTATCCGCGTGGTGATTCCGATGAGGGGGCCCATGAGTGTCGCCAGATTAGGCATTCATGTTTGCGCTTCGCGCTCCGAGTGGGCATCCTGGGGTCATTCCCGGCCGGCGGTGCCTATTGCCCGCGTGGCCACGACGACAAAAGGACAGGCCTTTGGGCTCGCTGGTAAAGAAACGGCGCAAAAAGATGAGCAAGCACAAGTACCGCAAACGCTTGCGCGCCAACCGCCACAAGAAGAGCTAGTGAGCCGCGCCCCCGCCGGGGCCTTGAGTTACTGGTTGAACCGTCCCGCCACCGGGTTCCAACCGTTGGCACCGAATGAGAATCGGATGTCGGCAGGTCCCGTGGCGAGCGTGTACTTGAAGAAGAACGTTGCCACCGATCCTCTGAACACTGCCGGGGTGTCCTGGCCGTCAACGATGCCCCAATCGCCGCCAACGAATTTGTCGCCGGGGTCACCGAAGAAGAATGCCGCGTCGGCGGTCCCGGTGGTGAGGGTGTTGCGGGAGTAGAAGAAACCGGTCGACTCTCTGTAGAGGCCCACTTCGGTTACACCGTCACCGTCCCAATCACCCCAGGTTGGGGCGTCTCCCGGATTGCCGAATTCGAAGAAGAAGTCCGCAGGTCCCAGTCCTCCGTTGTTGGCACCAAGGGCGTTGACGATATAGAAGCGCTGCTCCGACGGTCGGTAGATAGAAACCGTGTCGCAGCCGTCTGCGTTGAAGTCGCCCACAACAGGGACGTCGAAGGGGTCGCCGAAGAAGAACTCGATATCTGCCACTCCCTGGGTGTTGGAGTTTCGGAGGTAGACCTTTCCGTCTGATCGGCGATACAGCCCCGGCGTGTCAACCCCATCGCAATTCCAGTCGCCCATGAACGGCTCGTCCGACGTGTCGCCGTAGAAGAAAGAGGTCACTGTCCCAGTGGCCGTGCTGCGTAGATGCCACGACCCGGTCGTTGGGTCGTGCAGGCCAACATCGTGGGCGAGCAGACCCACGTTGATGGTGACGGTTGCGTCGCTGGTGCCGCCCTTGCCGTCTGCAACTCTGAACACGAAGCTGTCCGATCCGATGTAGCCGAACGTTGGGGTGTAGATGACCTGAGCGGTGGTAGCCGTCAATGGGGTGATGGCACCGAGCGAGCCGTTGGTTGGAGCAGTGACCGCAGAGAAGGTGAGAGGGTCGCCATCGAAGTCGGAACCCGATACGTCGATGGAGAACGGTGAACTATCGGGCGCGATGTTCACGGTCGTCGGGTTGGCGACCGGTGCCACGTTCGGGTTGGGGGTGCCGCCAATTACCGAATCAATGAAGGCAATGTGGGTAGAGACCTTGGTGTAGACGGCGGGGATGCCCATCTGGGCGCAGGGGGATGCGCCGAAGCTGACGACGCCCACCTGTTTCCAACCAGAGGTTCCCGGCGGGGCGACCAACGGGCCTCCGCTGTCGCCGATACAGGAGTCCTCTGTCCCGCCGCCGGCACAGATGTCCTCAGCTGGGAAGTAGTTCGCTCCCCAGTCGTCGATGCAATCGGCGTCCGTGGCGAATGAGAGGTTGACTTCCTGCAGCTTGTCCGGGTAGCTCGTCCCCGGTGGGTCGGTGGCCCCCCACCCAATGATGGTGCCTGGCAAGCCAACGGTCCAAAGGGCGTCGTCGGCTGGTGACATTGCAAGGACCACTGGCATAGCAGTCGAAGCAGATACGAGTTCAATGATCGCGATGTCGTTGAAGAAATTGCCGGGACCGCCGTACGAGGGGTGGTTGGTTATGGCGGCTGCCACGATCTCCTCGCCTGCGAGTGTGGTGAGGTCGTGGCGCCCGATGGCAACCTTGACGAGGCTCGGTGTGGCTACATGGGACGCCGAGAAGCAATGGGCGGCGGAGAGAACGTACTTGGGTGCGATGAGCGACCCGCCGCAGAACTGGGTGCCGCCTGGATTACTGAGCAGCGCGACCATGAACGGATATTTGCCCGGTGGGCTTACTTCCGTTCCGCCGACTATTCGAGGAGTCGCAGCCTCCTCGACGAAATGACCGCCATCGGGCACTTGCGTGCCGAACGCCCCGGTGGGCTGCGCCACGAGCAGGGTCACCAGGCTGCTGTTGCGATTCTCTTGGTGACGGCTCTCGTCATAGAACGTAGAAGCCTACGGGGCACTACCGCTAGGAGGGGTTAGCTGCCTTCTGGCTGCTGGCGGAGGAACTGTTCGATGTCTTCGATCAATTGGGCCGGGTCATCCTCGTCCGTTCCAGAGAGACCTTCAGATCCAGCGCTCTCCAGGCGGCGGACATAGTCAGCCAGGTCAGATGACGAATCGGTGGCCTTGTCAACCTTGTCCTCGAACTCGGCGACGATTGCTTCGAGCTCGGCAGTGTCGAACTCCATATCGAGCACTGCGGAGGCTTTACGGAGGAGCGCCAGCATCGCCTTGGGATTGGAGTTGGCTGCGAGATAGTGGGGCGTGGCCGCCCACAAGCTGATAGCGGGCATCCCGGACTCCCGTGATGCCTCCAAGATCACACTTATCGCCGCCGTTGGGCCTTCGTAGCGCGAAGTGATCAGATCGTGTCGGCTGATCTCATCCGGGTCTGTGCCAACCCCGATGATCGGGACCGGGAGAGTGTGGGCCACCTGTCCGACGAAGGCTCCGAGGGTGGTGAGCTTTTCGACGCCTGCCTCATCGAGTACCTGGACCAGCGTGCGGGCGAAGGTTCGCCACCGCATGTTGGGTTCTTCTCCAAGCACGACAACCAGATCGTGGTCTTCGCCCGGCTGGTGGACAGCGAAGAAGCGGGTGGCAGGCCACGACAGGCTGCGGATCCCTTCTTCGTCTACCTCGACGATGGGTCGCCTCACCTGGAAGTCGTAGAACTCCTCTGGATCGATAACGGCGAAGGGTTCCACCTCGACTTGTCCCAGTATGTACTCGGCCGCACCTGAGGCGGCGTCACATGCGTCGCCCCACCCTTCTAAGGCAACTATGGCCCGCGGCCGTCGCAAGTCGGGCCGATCGAACCTTCGAATGAGGTCCATCACGCGACGATAGTCGCCCCCGGCCCCTACCGGACCGGGAGGTATCGTTGGCGGATGGATCCAAAGCGCCCGTTCGACAGACCGGCTGGAAAAGCACGGTCCGATCGAGCCGAGGCCCTGGGATTCGCTTCGAAACTCATCGTGGGTCCCATCGCATTCGCGGCTTCTGCAACGGCAGTGTTGTGGGGGGCGGTGACGATCTCGTTCGAGTCACCGTTGGTCAAACTCGCCGGATTGGCAGCCCTCGTCTTCGGGATATTTCTCGCCAGTTTTGGGTGGTGGTTCATTTTGGGAAGGCCCAGAACCTGGTTCGCCCCAGGTGAGAACGATCCGGCCACCGGCCCGCCCCACCAGAAATCGACGATGCGCGACTGGATGCGAAGAAAGGGCTAGGAGCCGAAGCGGCGGAGTCGCAGGCTGTTGCCGACAACCGAAACGCTGGAGAGGGCCATCGCCAGAGCAGCGATAGCCGGGTTGAGCAAGCCGGCAGCGGCAACAGGAATAGCCACAACGTTGTAGCCAAAAGCCCAGAACAGGTTCTGCCGGATCGTTCGGAATGTTGCCTGGGCCAGTCGCAGACCAGCGGAGGCGGCTAGCGGATCGCCCGACATCAGAACGACGTCACCAGCGTCGATTGCCACATCGGTGCCAGTTCCCACCGCCATGCCGACATCCGCCTGGGTAAGGGCAGGAGCGTCGTTGATGCCATCCCCTACGAACGCGACCACGCTCCCGGACTGTTGGAGTCGGCGGACCTCTGCGGCCTTGGCTGCCGGCATGACCTCTGCCATCACCCTCCTGATGCCGAGCTGATGGGCGATCGCTTCTGCAGTTCGTCTGTTGTCTCCGGTCATCAGTGCCACCGTGGCGCCGGCACCATGGATGGAATCAACTGCTTCCACCGCCGAAGGGCGCACCGTGTCGGCCACCGAGAGGGCCCCCTTCACTTCGCCGTCCCACCCCGCCAAGAAAGCCGTTTCTCCAAGACCCTCCATCGTCTCGGCTGCCTCCAGATATCGATCGGGGATGAAGAAGCCTCGATCCGCCAACAACTTGGCCTTGCCGGCCACCACATCGGAGCCATCCACCTTCCCGGTGGCGCCCAAGCCGGGCAGTGCGGTGAAGTCGGTAACTGCGCCCAGGGTGATCTCGCGTTGCTCGGCTCCCAATGCGACGGCGCGGGCCACCGGGTGCTCGCTCGCCGCCTCCAAGCTCCCGATCAGGTAGAGGAAACGGGCTTCGTCTTGGTCGGTCACGACCTGAGCCAGAGTCATCACACCCTCCGTGAGGGTTCCGGTCTTGTCGAACACGACGGCGTCGATGCGACGGGACTGTTCGAAGACAGCAGCGTTCTTGAACAGAACACCCAGCTCGGCCCCTCGCCCGCTGCCCACCATGATGGCGGTAGGGGTGGCAAGGCCCAGTGCACACGGACAAGCGATGATCATCACGGCCACGGAGTTGCGCAGGGCGGTAGCCACGCTCCCGTCAACCAGTAGCCAAACTACGAACGTCGCCACGGCGATGGCGATCACCGCTGGGACGAAGACAGCAGACACCCGATCTGCCAAGCGCTGCACCGGGGCCTTGGTGGCCTGAGCGTCCTCGACCAGTCGCACGATCTGGGCCAGGGCGGTGTCGGCTCCGATGCTGGTCGCTTCGACCACCAGCCGGCCATGCTGGTTGACCGTGGCGCCGAGTACCTCATCGCCAACGATCTTGTCGATCGGAACCGATTCGCCAGTCAGCATCGACTCATCAACGGACGAGACGCCCTCGGCGATTCGCCCGTCGGTGGGGATCTTTTCACCTGGTCGCACAACCATCAGGTCTCCGGCCGTGACCTCTTCTATCGGAACCAAGACCTCAGCGCCGTCGCGGAGCAATGTGGCGTCCTTGGCACCCAACTCGAGCAGTGCACCGATGGCGTCGGTGGCCCGCCCCTTGGCCCTGGCCTCGAAGTAGCGGCCGGCGAGGATGAATGTGACGATGACCCCGGCGGTCTCGAAGAACACTGGTTCGTCGCTGAAGAAGGCCCATACCGAGTACCAATAAGCAGCCAATGTCCCTATGGACACCAGTGAGTCCATGTTCGCCGAGAAGCTGCGGACCAGCTTCCCGGCCATGCGATGGAACTGCCAACCGAAGACGAAGACCACAGGTGTGGCCAAAGCCCACTGCGTCGCTCGGGAGGCAGTGCCGTCCCACAGCATGGCGATGAGGAACAGCGGGATAGTCAGCGTGGCGGCGGCCGCCAGGTTATTCCGCTGGTATCTGGTCTCCTTGGCGTATCGCTCGACAGGTGTCATCCGGTCTTGGTCGGTGGATGGGGCGATGTCGTAGCCGATCTTCTGGACCGCTTGGCGCAAAGCCGTTAGGTCGGCTGTGTCGGAGAGCACCACACGGGCACCGTGACCGGCAAAGTTGACTGCTGCCTCTTCGACGCCTTCTTGGCGCCCCAGGACGCGTTCCACCCTCTGCGCGCAAGAGGCACAGGTCATGCCGTCGACGTCGAGGTGAATGGTCTCGGACATCTAGCTCTGGGCGGGCACCTCGTAGCCCTGCTCCTCTATGGCGCCGATGATGTCGTTGACTTCGGTCTGGGAGTCATCGAACGACACGTCGACGCGGCGACCATCTATGTCGACCTCGACATGTTCGACGCCGGTGATAGCGGCGACGGCCCCTTCGATAGAGGACTTGCAGTGATCGCAATGGATCTCGGGCACGTTGATCTGTGTTTCCATATTTCTTCCTTTAGCGCTTGGGGCCGGTGACTGTTGGCGTGTACTTCAGTGTCTCGAGCAGCTCGTCGACGATCTGGCCGGAGCGGCCTTCGGCAACCGCATCTAACACGCAGGTCTCGACATGGTTCTGCAGCAGTATTCGATTCACCTTTTCGAGTGAACCTTGCAGAGCGGAGACCTGTTTCATCACGTCGGGGCAGTATCGCTCTTCCTCGACCATATCGATGACCGCGTCGAGATGGCCCCGCACTGTCTTCAGCCTGTTCAGAGAGGTCTTCTTGTATTCGGGCTTCATGTGTTGCTCCGCTGGCAGCTGCTTATGACCCTACCCCACCAGGGGTGGGGTCTGAAACAACAACATACCAGTGACCGGGATGTGCTGTCAAGGGCCAGCGGGCCGGAATCGTTGTCTCGCCTAGCCTGGCGTCCGTGGAGATACACGACGACATCGTGTCCGCCATCGGGGACACTCCAATGGTGCGACTCGCTCGGCTCCAACCTGCGGGCAACCTCGTTGGCAAGGTCGAATCGCTCAACCCGGGCGGCTCCATCAAGGACCGCATCGGCATCGCCATGATCGAAAGGGCCGAGGCCGAGGGCCTGTTGCAGCCGGGCAGCACCATCGTCGAGCCCACATCGGGCAACACGGGCGTTGGCTTGGCGATGGCGGCCCGCCTCAAGGGATACAAGCTCATCTGCACCATGGCAGACAAGCAATCCAAGGAAAAGCAAGATCTGCTGCGTGCTTACGGAGCAGAAGTGGTGGTGTGCCCAAGCGACGTGCCGCCTGACGACCCCCGCTCGTATTACCGCGTTGCCGAACAGATCGCCGCCGACACCCCTGGTGCCTATCGGCCAGATCAGTACTCCAACCCGGCCAATCCGGAGGCTCACTATCGCACCACTGGCCCCGAGATCTGGCGCCAGACCGAAGGTCAAGTGAATGTCTTGGTGGTGGGCCTCGGCACCGGAGGAACGGTTAGCGGCACTGCTCGCTACCTCAAGGAGCAAAACCCAGATGTTGATGTGGTGGGAGTGGACCCACAGGGGTCGATCTTCACCGCGGCCACCGACGACGATGTTCATCAGTATCTCACCGAGGGGGTTGGTGAAGACTTCTGGCCTGCCACCTTCGACCGCTCAGTGGTCGATAGCTACGTCAAGGTGACAGACAGCGAAGCTTTCGCCATGACCCGCCGCTTGGCCGAGGTGGAAGGCTTGTTGGTTGGTGAATCCTGCGGCATGGCTGCCCACGCTGCACTGGCCGTGGCGGTTGATCGTCCGGATGATCTGGTGGTGGTGATTCTTCCGGACACGGGCCGCAATTACCTTGGCAAGGTCTTCAACGACGACTGGATGAGGGAGCACGGGTTTGGCTGAGCGTCATTTCGAAACCGAGGCCATTCACGCCGGACAAGAACCCGATCCAACCACGGGCGCCGTGATAGTGCCCATATATGCCACCGCGACCTACGCCCAGGATGCCCCGGCGATCACAAAGGCTTCGAGTACTCGCGCACCGACAACCCAACTCGCCACGCTCTGGAGCAAGTTCTCGCAACGTTGAGTGGAGCGGGCGGTGGCGGAGCGATCGCTGCTGCCTCGGGGCTGGCGGCCACGACCTTGGTCGGTTACCTGTTAGAACCTGGTGACCATGTTGTGATCCCTAACGATGCCTACGGAGGAACCCATCGTTTCTTCACTCAGGTGGCGGGACGCCAGCAAGGCATCGAGTGGTCGGTGGCCGACCTAACCCATGTCGATGGCCTCGAACGGGCGATGCGTCCCGAAACGAAGTTGGTGTGGGTGGAAACCCCCACCAATCCCTTCTTGCGCATCGTCGACATCGCGGCGGTCGTTGCCACCGCTCATGACGGTGGCGCGTTGGTTTGCGTCGACAACACATTCGCCACGCCCTATCTGCAGCGTCCCCTGGAACTGGGAGCCGACCTTGAATTGCATTCCACCACCAAGTACATGGGGGGACACTCCGACCTGATCGGAGGCGCCGTTATCACGTCCGACGTAGAGCTCACCGAAAGGCTGCACTTCCTGCAGAACGCGTTGGGTCCGGTTCCTGGACCGTTCGATGCCTACTTGGTCTTGCGAGGACTGAAGACGTTGGCACTGCGGATGGAGAAACATTCCGCCAATGCGGTGACCATCGCGGAGTTCCTGGCCGGCGATGACCGGGTTGCCGAGGTCTTCTACCCCGGTCTCGAGTCGCATCCCGGCCATGCATTGGCTGCGCGCCAGATGGCGGCTTTCGGGGGCATGGTCACCTTCCGATCGGCCATGGGAGCCGATGGAGCAAACAAGGTGGCTTCGTCCACGGAGCTCTTCGTCCTTGCCGAGAGCCTGGGGGCAGTCGAGTCCCTCATAGAAGTCCCGGCCATCATGACTCACGCCTCGGTGGCGGGTACGGAACTCGAGGTGCCCCCAGACGTGGTTCGGCTCTCGGTGGGCATCGAGCATGTCGACGACCTGATCGCCGATCTCGACCAGGCTCTCTAGTGAGGCGCTTGGGGGTGGTGATCGCGGCGACGGCGATGATGCTGGCGGCATGCAGCGACTCGGGTTCCTCAGACCCCAGCGTTGCTCCCGGGACCGAGGCAACCACCACCACCCGGGCGCCCGTGCCCTCCACTACCAGGCCGGTGTTGCCGACCGCGACCACCCAGCCCCCGGCGGTGACCACCACCACTCAGCCAGCGGTGGAAGCTCGAGTTGAAGTTGAGATCGTCGAAGAGACCTACACCGATCCGGATATCGATGTTGTGTTCAACTCTGTTGAGCTGGTGGGGATCGCCAACGCCGACGTCGAAGCGCGCATCAATGCCCGCATTGTCGAACTGGTGAGGTCAACCGTGGACGCGTTCGTGCTCGACGTTCAGCAGAACGGCGTCAGCGATCCCCAGGCGGAGCAATCGAGCTCGATTGGCTTGTTCGCCATGGTGAGGCTCCTGAACGAAGAGGTACTCAGTCTGCGCTTCGATGAGGGCACCTATTACCAGGGTGCAGCCAATGGCTCGTCGTCGGTGAAGACACTCAACTTCGACCTGGCAACCGGTGACGAACTGGCCATCGAGGACATCTTCCAGGGCACGGAGTTCGCTTTCGCCCTCGACTTCCTGGCCCGCCAGGAGCTGGTCGACCGCTACTACCAAGGAGATCCCACCCAGCTCGATGCCTGGCTGGGCCCAGACGATCTGGCTGTCAATTTCGACAACTGGGCCATCTCGTCCTTCGCGTTCGAGATGGCGTTCGATGAGTTCGAGGTAGGCCCGGGGTTTCTCGGTGCGCCTACCGCGGTGATTCCGCTCTCAGCCATTGGGGTTTATGTCAACCCCGAAGGCCCTGCTGGACGATTACTCGAAGGAGCCGGCGACGTGGAGTCGGTGTGTTCCGTATATCAGCAGTATCAGGACGCAACGACGGTCATCTTTACCTCGGAACAGGGCTCAATCGACCAACAAGAGGCCTTGGTGGTGGAGGCGGCGGCAGCAGAAGAATTGAAGCGGTTGGATCCTGGAGTGGTGGCTGCCCTGGATGTGCTGCTCCAATGGTCCCAGGACTATTCCAGCGGGCTGGCCGATCCTGGGGAACAAGGGCGGGAGGCCATCGAGGCTGCCAACGACATCTTGATCGCCGCGTTCGGCAACCTGGGTTGCGGCATCTAGTGGGAGTAGGACTTCTCCCCGGCTTCGATCGGTATCTGTAGCCAGTTCTCTGCAGGCGGCAGCGGGCATGAGTAGGCGTCGTTGTAAACACACAGCGGGTTGTAGGCGTAGTTGAAGTCGATGGTCACCGTGCCGTCGTCGTTGGGCTCGACGTCCAGATAGCGCCCGGCGCCGTAGGTGTCCTTGCCCGACGTTTCATCGCGGAAGGGGACGAAATAGCCAGCGTGCCCGGTGTCGTACAGGGCTAGGGAGTTCTGCTGGCCCCCCGCTTCGAACTCAACGGTGGCGGCTCGCCGATACACGCGTTGTTGCTCGTCCGTGGTGTCGATGGTGAGCTCGGCACCGTCCGATTCCTTGACAACGAGGTCGAGGACCAAATCCGGGTCGGCGTCGTAATAGTTGAGGCCACTGAAATCGTGCCTGTCCTCATGGGGTATCGGGCTGTCGTGACTCTGCTTGAAGTAGTCGTCTTTGTCTGCGCGATGTTGCGCCAGTGCGTCCATGGCCGGCTCAACGCCGCGGGCGGCGGGGAGATTCCCTACTCGAATTCGCAGAGGATGATCTGGCCCTGGCCCAGAAGGCAGTCGATTTCGATGCCTTGCTCGATCTCAAAGGTCAGCAGGTCGCCCGCCACCTCGAAGGCCAGCGGTCTGGCGGCATCGGGCGCCGGTTCCCACGGCTCGAATTGGGCAATCACGTTGGTCCAAGCAACGGCGCTGGCAGCGTCGCGATCGCCTGCACTCAAGGCCTGGGTCAGCACCTGGGCTGCCTCCTGGTCCGTCGCCGTTGGCGAGACCTCCGAGTGGTAGACGTCTTCGCACGCTGGTATCAGGGTGGCGGAGAGCAGATCGGTTGCAGCGCGTACCTCGAGTATCGGCCCGGTTCCGTCCCGAAGGGTGAGGATCGCAGCAGTCAGTTCGGCGTTATCGACCGAGGCGAAGAGGTCGGCCAAAGCCGCGTTCAGCGCGACTCCGTCTTGAGCTCTGAGGAACTCCAGATAAGCCGCACAGGAATCCGATGAAACCTCGAGCGGCGCGGTCGTGCTTGGCGGCGCGGTGGCGCCTGGCGTCTCGGGCGCCGATGTCGCGGTGTCATCTGCCGAGGTGCTGCCGCCGCAGGCCGTAGCCACCAACGCGATCGTTGCCAGAGCTCTCCCCAACACCGCTCGCTTAGCTTTCCTCGGCGGCATAGCCGCCGATGCTCTCGATCTCGACGACGAGCATGACCCTGACAGAACCGGCCGGGATCGAAAAGTCCTTTCCCTTGTACTTGTTGGAGAGCGCATGGATATGGTCTTCGGCCCCTTCATGGCGGAACTCGATGACTTTGCCTCTCATCGCAGCGTTGAGGTAGGGCTTCGATTCGTCGTAAATGGAGATGGCGACGCGGGGATCGTTGCGCAGGTTGGTCGGCTTGACCCGGCCCTCCACCGTGTTGAATCGAACATGATCGCCCTCGCGGTCCACCCACATCATGGTTGCCTGCGGCGAACCGTCTTCCATGATCGTGGCCAGGTGAGCGAAATTGGCACCGTCAAGCATGGCTTTGATGTTGTCTGGTAGTTCCAAGTGAATCTCCGTGGGAGCCAAGGAGCCTACGAGCCGCAGCCCATAAACTCGCCTGATGGATACTGGACTAACAGGCAAGGGCGTGTTGGTAACCGGCGGAGCAGGTGGCATCGGCCACGCCGTCGTTCGAGCCTTCGCCTCAGAGGGGGCCCGAGTCGCCGTGCATTATCGGACCAACGCGGACGCCGCCAAAGCCCTGGCCCAAGAGGTGAGCGGAGTGGCTCTGCAGGCCGACCTCCGCACCGAGGACGAAGCAGACGCTCTGGTTCCTCGCGCTCTGGAGTTGATTGGGACGCTGGACGTTTGCGTGGCCAACGCCGGGGCCTGGCCCGCCGAGGATCGGCCACTTTGGAACCTCGACCTGCAGCGATGGCAAGAAACGATCGGCTCCAATCTGACCGTCGCCTTTCTTACAGCTCGGTCCTTTCTTAGGCATGCGGCCGCCACCAAGTCTGGCTCGCTGGTGTTGGTCGGATCGACGGCCGGGATCTACGGCGAGGCGGGCCATGCCGACTATGCCGCAGCCAAAGGGGGCATCATCACCGGACTGCTTCTGAGCGCCAAGAACGAGGCGGCCCGCATTGGCAATGGGGTACGGGTGAACGCGGTCGCTCCTGGTTGGACCCTCACTCCCATGATCGGCGACAAGGGCCTTGACGATGATCACGTGGCACGGGTCACTGCGACGATGTCGCTGAAGAAGCTGGGCACTCCCGAGGACGTGGCGGCGGCGGTGGTGATGTTGGCATCCGATCGGGTATCGGGACACATCAGTGGTCAGGTCATCACCGTGGCAGGCGGCATGGAAGGGCGGCAGATTTCTTCATGACGGGCCGGGCGTTACCCAAGTGGCCGACCGCTAACCTCGCTCCGCATGAAGATCAGTCTTACCTACTGCGCCGTTTGAGGCTACACCGGCCGTGCCGTGAGCATGGCTACCCAGCTCCTCGAAGAATTCGAGGAGAACATCGATGAGTTCAAACTCATCCCCTCAGATGGCGGTCGATTCGAGGTAGAGGTCGACGGCAACCTCGTCTACTCCAAGCTGGCTACTGGCCAACACGCCGAATACGACGACGTGGCCGTGCCGATCCGAGCCCTTTCCTAGTCGGTCCAGAGGGCGTCAACGGTGGCGTGATCTTCTTCGAGGGCCCAGGCCTCGCTCGATTACTCCCCGAAGATGGTGGCGTCGGTTACCGACTTGTACAGGGCGCCGGTCCAGTTCTGGCTCTGGTCGTCGAACATACTGAAAAGCTCGTCCTGGAGCTTGCCGAACAGCCCGTCTTCTCTTCCAGCCGCCGCCAGCCGGTCCTGGGCTCCGTAGCTGTCTAGTTGCAGCAATTGGTGTACGGCGCCACCGGTCTTGTCAGACGCGTACATGGCGAAGTAAGTGCCAATGTATTTGATACCTTCCGGCATAGCGTTGGCGTACTCCTTCTCGTTGGCGTCCAACCAAGCCTGGAGCTCGCGGGCCTTGCCCTGCTTGAGGTCTCCCCCGTTATGAAGGATGAAGTTCATCCTGCCCTCCCTTCTACTAATGGGCGTTCGCGAAGTTAGTCGCTGTTTTTGAGGCGCGCTGGCAGTTGAGTGACAACGGCCGCGCTGAGCTGACCGTGGATCCGCCCATTGGAGGCGATCAAGGTCTTGGTCCCGGGGCCAGCGCCAACACCTTGCCAATCGGTGGCCAGCCCGCCGGCCTCGGTGACCAACAGCAGCCCGGCCGCGATGTCCCAGGGCGCCAAAACCAGTTCGAAGAATCCATCGAATCGACCCGCCGCCACCCAGGCGAGATCGAGCGCGGCCGACCCGAACCGCCGAATCCCTTGGACGTGTTTGAGCACCTCGGCCAGCACGTTCGTGTATTCGACGGCGTGCTGACGATGGTCATACCCGAAACCGGTGGCTACCACCGCCTTCTCGAAGTCTCCTTGCTGGCTCACCGACATCGGCGCGCCGTTGAGCTGAGCGCCGTTGCCTTTCTCTGCGGTGAACTCCTCACCCGTCACAACGTCAAGGACTACGCCAACCAGGGGTTGGGAACCGTCGTACAGCGCCACCGACACCGCAACCTGTGGGATGGCAGCGATGAAGTTGACGGTTCCGTCTAGCGGATCGATGAACCATCGTCTCCCGCCGTCCGGTCCGCTTACTCCACTCTCCTCCGCCACGATGGCGTCGTGG
>JAOTWH010000196.1 GCA_029863035.1 Acidimicrobiia bacterium
TCGACAACCCCAATTCACCATCGCCGCCCATGGCAGGGGGAGACATCGATCCCGAGTCGCTCACCGGTCCCGTTGCCGAGAGAGTCAAGACCATCCTGGAGACGCAGGTCAACCCCGCCATCGCCTCTCACGGTGGCATGGCCGAGCTGGTGGCGGTCGAAGACGACACGGTGTACCTGCGCCTGGGCGGGGGGTGTCAGGGTTGCGGTATGGCGACCGTCACCTTGAGCCAGGGGATCGAAGCCACCCTGTTGCAGGCGGTGCCCGAGATCAAACGGATCGTCGATGTCACCGACCACTCCTCTGGCCAGAACCCCTACTACGAAGCGGCCAAGAAGTAGTTCAAACCACGGTGGCGGCGTCCACTGCCGCCACCGTCTCTATGTGAGCGAGCAGCGACGCGATCTCGGCCGCGAACGCTTTACGCCTTTCGATCTGGCCGGCCTCGAGTAAGCCGCGATTTCCGGCCAGCTGAAGTGCCGTCTTGAAGATCACAGTCGATACCGATGCCGGCTTGATCCTGCGCTGTAACACGTACTGCGCTCCTCGCTGCAATGCTGATTCGAGAAATGCCTCCTCTTCGTACTGATCCTGGTAGGCGACTAGCTCATCGGCCACAACCAGGTAGGCCTCCACCCACGGCGCCAGCACCCAGTGAGCCGTGAGGAGATCCGCGTTGGTGAGGAGTTGCAGCGCGTCGCCCGCTTCGATCCGGGCTGCCCAATCTTGCCCGTAGCGGTCCAACTCGGAGGCGATCGCCAGGCGGAACTCGTCGCGTTTGCGGAAGAAGAACTCGAACTTCAACAGATCTCTCAGCGCCTCGGCTTCCTCCCACAACATGTGCTCGGCCTGGCCAGATTGCGAAGCCGCCACCAGCGCGATCTCAGCGATGGCGGTTTCTACGAAGAAGTGGATGATCGTGTTTCGGTAGTAGGCGGCAACGTGGTGCTGGTTGGGCCCGATTCCGTACAGCAGATCGTGACCGTGGTCGTAGCGCGACACCACGTTGTGCTCCACCAGGTGTTCCAGGGCTTCGGCCACCTGGTTCGGAGAGTCGAGCTCAAGCTCTTCGGTGGTCGGTAGCTGGCGGTCGCGCACGAAGTCGAGGTAGGGGCGAAGCAACTGCTGAGTGTCGGAGACCGATAGTGCTCTTTCGCCAGACCCGAGTAGAGCCAGGCTGACCAAAGATATGGGCGTGATCGGTGTTGCCTGGTTGGTCCGCACTGAGACTTCGAAGGCCAGCTTCTGTACCGCGTTCTGGCGTTCATCGCGCTGACGATCGGCGTTGGGCGGCCCGATCTCTGCGGCCATTGAGAGGAGGTTTCCGAAGCGAACGTGCACCGACCCGTGAGACTTCTTGGTGCCGCGCAGGAACTTGAACAACAACCCAATGCTCTCGCTCTTCTTCTTCAGCCCCCGTTGCTCGCTGGCATGGTCGGTGACGTCGTACAGCTGGTCGTAGGCAATGGACACCGGAACCAGCACCACATCCTCGGCGGCCTCGGCGTCATACGCTGCAACCACGTAGCCCAATAGCCCGTAACGGGGCTCCCGCAATTTGCCTGAGCGGGACCGCCCACCCTCCAGGTACCACTCGAGCGGGAAGCTCTTCGAGACCAGGTACCTGATGTACTGGCCGAGCACGAACCGATAAACGGGATTGTCGCGGAACGACCGGCGGATGAAGAAGACGCCCGCCCTACGCACGATGGGTCCAACCGGGAAGAAGCTCATATTGATGCCACCCGCAGTGTGGTTGGGCGGGTAGTTGTTCTCATAGAGAACGTGGTCGAGCACCAGTGTGTCGATGTACGCCTTGTGGGTAGGGAGGAACACCAGGCTGTGTCGTTCGCCCAACTGATAGATGTCGGCGAGGGCGTCGGTGTCGTAGTGAACCCGGCCGTCGTACGAACGCTGCAGTAGCCACCGGGTGAAGTGGGCGACGATGTCGATGACGTAAGGGCTGTGGGTAGCAGCTATCTCTTTGAGGTAGCGCACGGCGCGGCGCGGGATGCGATGGGCAGGCCAGTCGGTCTCCTCGGCCAGACGTACCAGCCCCAGCTTGGTGGAGCGACTGTCGAAGAGGTCCTGTTGCACGAACTTGGGCACCTTGTAACGGTTGCCTCGCAGCCTCCTCTCTTGCCGCTCCAGCGCCAAGGCGGCTTGTACCGCAACGAAGGATGGGAACCCGGCGTCCTCAGGGTCGCCCGGCAGAGTGCGATCACGCCAGCGCTGCTTGAGTTCCGACGCGGGCGCCGCCTCGCCCATAACCAACTCGGCGCGGTCGGGATGGCTGCGCAATATCCAACGCTGACGGATCCAGTCTGGGTCGCGTGGATCTCCCAGCTTCAACAGGTCGAGCGGCCGCACCGCACGCACGCCGTTACGCATCGGGGCCAGCCACGCGACCCGCATCGGGACGAGGAGTGGGTCGTAGTCGTCCTCTTCGAGCAGGAGGGTGGCCAGCCGGGCATCGGTCCGGGTATTGCCAGGGCGCTTGCGCCGCGATGGAGCAATAGACACTCGCTCAGCCCCTCCCGGAGGCAGACCCTCGGGCTTGTTACGTTCGATCCAGTCTGTGAGCAAGCGGCGTTCGAGTGTGCTGGAGGCGTCGATGAGGAAGACAACCGGTCGACCGTTGGAGACCGGCCAGGAAGGCTCAGGGTGGGGAAGCCGGGCCATGAATCGATACTAAGACCCGGGCGCCAGAGAGGCCCGGGATTTCCCGGGCCTCTCTCAGATAGCAGGGTCAGATACTGGGTCAGCTAGCTGGGGCGTTATCCGCCCAACAAGCCTTTGGCCTTGCCGAGCAAGCCGCCGCCGTCATCGTCGCCTCCGTCGTCACCGTCATCGTCATCGCCACCCCCACCCAGCAGCTTGGAGACCTGTCCGCCGATGGGGCCGGGCAGCTTGTCAGCTAGGAACTCGCCGACCGTGCCGACTATGCCACTTGCCTTGTCGGCATCGATGCCGAATTTCTCTGTGATCGTCTTGATGAGATCGTCCATGAGTCTCCTTTGAGCGCGCCGAGCCGCCAGGTTATTAGCGCGAGGAGGGCGCAGTGGCTTAAGCGGCGAGCTCGTCTTCGTCGTCGCCGATGACGGCAGCTCGCTGGAGCGAGAAGTTGACGATCAGGTGGGAAGGTGGATGCGGTCCGTCTCCCGACAAGAGTTCAGACACCAGAATTCCGCGAGCGAGGTCGTGGTTGCATTGATCCTCGCAACGCCGGTATGGGTCGTGCACAACGTCGAATGGCTCCATCCAGTTTTATCGGGCGTTTCGGCAGATCCCTGAAGGCCTTCTCAAAGGTGCTACGTGACTAGTCCCAGCCCAGTTCGTGCAGGCGATCGTCGGAAATGCCCAGGTGGTGGGCTACTTCGTGCAGCACGGTGCGCCGGATCTCCTCTCGCAGTTCGTCGCGGGGCAGGCCGAGCTCGAGGTGAGGCTTCATGAACACAGTTATCCGATCTGGCATCGCTGCGCTGTAGTCGAGGCCGCGCTCCAGCAAGGAAATACCCTCGTATATTCCAAGAAGTCCTTCACCATGGGGGTCCTGGTCCGGCGAGGGCTCGGCCTCGACCACGATGTGGAGGTTCTCGACGGCGTCGACAACGGACTGGGGGAGTTCTTCGAGGGCTTCGTCTACCAGTTTCTCGAAACGGGCTCGGGTCATCTGCTTCGCCATTCGTTCGAGGCTATATGAGACTGAACTACCATCGCCCGTCCGGGCGCTTAGCTCAGCGGAAGAGCGCTGCCTTCACACGGCAGAGGTCGCAGGTTCGATCCCTGCAGCGCCCACCGATAAAGCCATGCCCTATATGGGCTCTCAGCCGCTCCGGTAGAGGCTCGAGAGT
>JAOTWH010000027.1 GCA_029863035.1 Acidimicrobiia bacterium
CAAGCAGCGCTCCCGATCGGACGCCGGCCGTGGCGTCAGCGAGGATTCCCGGCGAGCCGTCGGCGTTCATCAGTGCCGCCGTCCACTCGCCCTCCTCGACCTCCCAGATGAACTCCTGGGTGCCGCTACCGGACGCAGAGGCCACCCAGAATCCCTGCTCGGTGGGCGGCGTCGGTGAATCGGTACCCGGGATGGCGCGGTACCGGACATCCCCATCCGAATCGACGTCGCGGATCTCGTCGCGTGCCACATCGGCCAGATAGCCGTCGACGTCGGCCTTGGGACCGATCCCGATGAAGACTTCAGATGACCGGTCGCCGACGCCGGTGATCCGGAGACGCACCGAGACGTCGACGAAGTCCAAGAGCCAGTCCGGCGGACCGGGATCGGCGCGCAGATCGACCTCAGTCGTGGTGATGGCCGCCGTGCCGCTATTGAGTCGGTCGAGGGTGACGTCGAAGTAGCCGTCGTCCTCGCGCTCGACTACGTGAGCCACGGTCAGCACCGATCCACCCACGAAGAGCCCGAGTGCCGGCAGCAGGACAAGCACTCCTATGACGATCGCGACGATCCTTCCGGCCTTCATTCGGTCTTCCTCCCGGAGCTTGGGTCGAGCCCGGCATAGGCCCGATGAAACCGTAGCTCCCTTCGATGATGGTTGTCAGAGCCGAAAGTCCCCTGGCGCCATACGCAGTGAGACCAGTCGGGACGGGTCGGGGCCACCTCGCCGACCTCATGACGCGAAGGGCGGGTCGGACAGCTGGAGGTGTCCGGTCGGGTGGCGTAGCAGCAGCGCGGGTCGGCCTACGTCACCCTCACCTCGGTGCTACCTCGGCACTATCTCGTGCCACACGGATCCGGGGACGGCTCTTCTCTTCATGAGGGACATCGGAAACGATGTCCAGTAGGCCTCGGCGTCTTCGACCGAGTCCCACTCGTAGACGCCCTGGAACATCACTGTGTCCCGTCCGAGCATCCAGGCCTTGGACCGGAATCCGGGCTGGGCCGCAATGAATGGAGCCGGTATCAGCGAGAGCCTCTTGTTCGCCTTCACCGAAAACTTGGCGAAGTGAAACCGCACGGTGAACACGGCGCCCGGCTTCTCGGGCTGCGCCTCGGTCGGGTCGAGGACCATCTTCCGGAAGACCACGAACTCCTCGTGGGGCCCTTGATACACGTCACCGATACAGTTCTTCAGAAAGTGAACCCGACCACGCAGCCTGGACGCGGTAGCACGAGCCAGCATCGCAGGAGGTAGTTGGCCGATCGACATGACTTGCCTCCCTCATCGAATGCCCGGATGGGCACAGCCGTCGATTCTTGTCTTGATCCGAATGCTCCCACCGTGGCTCTTCGGGCGGTAGGGGCCGAGGGCACTACCTGTGGCGTCGACCTTGCTCTGGCGATTCCTGTGAGTTCGAAGCTCATATCCCAGAGCCGTCGTACATAGGCTCGCTTGATAATGTCCGAGACCGATTCGGAGCGCGAGCCTGCGGCCCAACCCGGCGCTGGGGTCGCTTCCGAAGGTGAGAATCCCAGAAAGCCGCGTTGGCGCCGGGTGCTTGGTGTCGTGGCATCGATGGCGCTGGTGGCCGCCTTGTTACTCGGCGTTCTCCCCACCATGGCCGATTTCGGTGAGGTGTGGGACGCCATCCGATCCCTGACCTGGCTCGAAGCCACCAGCCTGCTCGTCGCCGCCGGTTGGAACATCATCACCTATCAGCTCATCATTCTGGCGGCCCTACCCGGCCTCACGCTGTTGCGGGCATTCGTGGTGGGTCAGATATCGACCGCCGTCACGAACACGCTCCCCGCCGGCAGCGCCATAGGAGTTGGTGTCACCTATGCCATGTTCTCTTCGTTCGGGTTTACCAGCGGTTCGATCGCGATCGCTTCGGTTGTCACCGGCTTGTGGAATACGTTCGTCAAGTTGGCTCTCCCGGTGGTTGCGTTGGCGCTGCTCACCTTCCGGGGGAACAGCAATGCGGCGTTGCTATCGGCTTCGCTCACCGGTGTGGTCGTTCTGATCGGGGCCATCGGTTTAGGGGCGCTGATCATGTCGAGCGGGCGAGCCGCCCACCGGGCGGGGGAACGGATCGGCGCCATCGCCTCCCGGCTCCTCCGCCCGTTCAAGCGCGGACCGTTCCAGTGGGGTGCCGGATTTGTGCGGTTCCGCTTGCAAAGCATCGACCTGCTACGTCGCCGGTGGCATCTGATCACCCTCGCCACGGTCGTCAGCCACCTTTCGCTCTTCGCTCTGCTGCTGCTGTCCCTGCGTCATATGGGCGTGTCGGCCGACACCATCACGGGGGCGGAGGCACTGGCCGCCTTCGCCGTGGTGCGGCTCGTCACGGCGATACCGATCACGCCAGGAAACCTCGGCATCGTCGAGGTCGGCCTCGCCGCCGCGCTCGTGGTCGCCGGAGGAGAAGAGTCGCTGGTGGTGGCCGCGGTGCTCATCTACCGGGCGCTCAGCTATCTGGTGCAAATCCCGCTCGGCCTGGTGGCCTACATCATCTGGCGATCGAAGAAATCGTGGCGTTCGCCGTCCACCACCGCCACCTCGTAAGAACTATTGGTTCTCAACGTTTCGGGTTCGTTCGGCCTCTTCAGGGGCCAACTTGTGAAGCGTCCGTGGGTATGCCCGCCAGATCACGGCGGCCGTTGCCGCTAAGACCATCGCTGCTGCCCAGAACGCCAGCTGCATGCCGTCGACGTAGGCGAGCCTGGCCGCCTCGGCGAGCCGAATACCTGCATCGCCACCGATCTGGCCGGCAACAGCGAGCGCCGCACCGATCGAGTCGCGAGCAGCGTCGGCCGCCTCGTTGGGTAGCCCCGCCAGGGAGTCTGCGATACCGGTGCGGTAGCCAGACGACAGCAGGGAACCGAGCAGCGCGATTCCAAGGGAGCCGCCTACCTCGCGAGTGGTGTCGTTGACGGCTGAGCCGACTCCGGCCTGATCTTGCGGCAACGACGACACGATGGCTGCAGTCGACGGCGGCATCAAGACGGCAAGCCCAGCCGCCGTGATCACGATGAGTACGGCGATGATTCCGTAGTGGGTTGAAACGTTGACGGTTCCGAACATCACGAGCCCCGCCGAGGACAGCAGGAGTCCCGATGTCACCATCACTCGATTTCCGTATCTCTGAGCCAAGCCAGCGCTGCGGGGAGCGACGATGATCATCGTTCCTGCGAAGGGAAGGGTGCGCACCGCCGCCGCCAGCGGCGAGTGGCCCTGGGCGAACTGGAAGAACAGGGTCAGGATGAAGAAGAATCCAAACATCGCCATGAACGAAGCACTGATCGTGAGGCTGCCAAGAGAGAAGGGCCGATTTCGGAAGTAGCGAGGGTCGAGCATCGGGTGCTCGGTTCGCAGCTCCCACCAAACGAAGAGTCCGAGCAGCGCGACCGCCGCCGCCAACCCGCCGAGGACTATGGCGCTGCTCCATCCCGACTCTGGACCCTGGATGATGGCGTACAGGAGGATTCCCAGACCGGCGATCGACAGAAGGGAGCCGACGGGATCGAGCGGTCGCCTCTCTCGCTCTTTCGACTCGGGCACGATTCGGGCAACGGCCACTAGTGCAGCCACCGCAATGGGCACATTGATGAAGAACACTGAGCCCCACCAGAACGACTGGAGAAGCAGGCCACCGGCGATGACCCCAAGGGCTCCGCCGGCACCAGCGAATCCGGCCCAGATCGCTATGGCCTTGCCGCGTTCACGGCGGCGGAACACCACCGTGATGATCGACAACGTCGCCGGCATGATCAGCGCCGCGCCGACACCCATCGCGGATCGGGAACCGATGAGAGCGAGTGGTCCCCCAGAGCGTGTCGCCAGCAATGCCCCGATGATGAACAGCGTCAACCCGACCAGGAGCATTCGCTTGCGTCCGAACCGGTCGCCGAGTGCTCCTGCTGGTAGTAGCAGTCCGGCGAACACCAGGGCGTATGAGTCGACGATCCACAGCAGCTCGGTGTTCGACGGCTGCAGTGCGTCGCGGATGCTGGGCAATGCCAGGTTGAGTGAGCTAACACCAGCAACCACTAGGACCAGGCTGGTGCACATGACCCCGAGGATCAACCAACGGCGAGGGTGGCCCTCTTCGGAGTTGTAATCGGTCACGTGGTGGAGTCCTGCTGCCAAGCGATGTCGCACCTTACCGGTCGCCCGGCTTAACCCCAGGGAAAGAGCCCAAGGGCGGCACGGTTTTGGAGTCAGGACTCCCCCCTCCCTTCAGGGAGGGGTTGGGGGAAGGGAATCGTGGGAGCCGGGAGTGGTAGGTTCGGGAGCGGACCGACCGGCGAGTGACGGAGGTGTATCCATGGCAGTTCGTGAAGGGTGGCAAGGGCGGTTCTTTGAGGACTTCGAGGTAGGCGATGTGTATCGGCATCCGCTGGGCCGCACCATCACCGCCAGCGACAACGCCTGGTTCACGCTGGTGACCATGAACACCAACGAGCTGCACTTCAACGATCACTACTCGGCCCATACCGAGTTCGGCAAGCAGTTGGTCAACTCGGCGCTGACACTTGCCATCGTGGTCGGGCTCAGCGTCACCGACGTCAGCCGCAACGCGGTGGCCAACCTGGGATGGGAAAAGGTAAGGATGCCGCACCCGGTGTTCATCGGCGACACCCTGTACGCCGAGTCGGTCGTGCTGACGGCCCGCGCTTCGGAGTCGCGCCCCTATGCCGGCATCGTCAGCGTTGCCACCCAGGGGCTCAACCAGGACGGCGATGTGGTGCTCACCTACGAGCGATCGGTGATGATCTACCGCAAGGACGCCCCCCAGTTGCAGGAGATCTTCCCCGAGGCAAAGGAGCCCATCGAGCGCCTCGGTCCGCAGTAGCGCTGCCGCGCGGTTCGGGCTGCTAGGACGGCAGCCCTCCCGCCTTGCGCAAGCCTTTGGCGATCACGGTGCGCAGTACCTCGTTGGTGCCCTCGCCGATGGCCATGAGGGGAGCGTCGCGATAGAAGCGCTCCAGTTCCAACTCGGTCGAGTATCCGTAGGCGCCATGGATCCGCATCGCATCGAGCGAGATGGTGAGTGCCGCCTCCGAGGCGTAAAGCTTGGCCATGCTCGATTCGACGTTGGCGCGCCCCGCATCGAGGCGGCTGGCGGCCCAATAGGTCAACAGCCGGGCAGCCTGCAGCGCGGTGGCCATGTCGGCCAGTTTCAGTTGCATCGCCTGGAAGTCGATGATCGGCTGGCCGAAGGCGTGACGTTGCTGGGAGTACTCCAGAGCTGTCTCGAAGGCGGCTTGCGACAGGCCGACGGCCCGCGCCGCGATGTTGATGCGGCCGGTCTCCATGGCCGATAGCGCCTGCTGCAGGCCCCGACCCTCTTCGCCCCCCAGGAGGTTGTCGACGTGAACCCGGGCGTCTTGCAAGACCAGCTCGCACGTCTCGGTTCCCTTGTAGCCGAGCTTGTCGAGGTCCCGTGACACGGTGTAGCCGGGTGTGTCCTGGTCGACCAACAGGATGCTCATTCCCTTATGGGCGGGCTCCGCGCTGGGGTCGGTCTTCACCAACACCGGCATCGGATCGGCGTAGCGGGCGTTGGTGATCCAGATCTTGGTCCCATTGATGACGTAGTGGTCGCCATCTCGCACCGCCCGGGTCTCGATTCCTTGCAGGTCGGTTCCCGCTGCCGGCTCGGTGAGGGCGATGCCGGTGCGGCGTGCCCCGGTGGCGAGGTCGGGCAGGTGTTTCTGCTTCTGCTCCTCGGTGCCGTGGTTGGCGATCATCCAGCACGACAGGGAGTGACTGCCGAGGATGCCGGCGATGCCCATCCATCCTCTCGAGATCTCCTCGAACACCAGAGCGAACGACACCATGTCGGCTGCGGTGCCGCCGTATTCGGCAGGAACCAGCAGCCCGAACAGACCCATCTCCTTCATCTTCTCCACGATCTCGGTGGGGTAGCGGCCGGCGTGCTCCCACTCCCGCGCCACCGGCTTGATCTCCCGTTCCACGAAGTCGCGCAGCGAGGCACGAAACAGCTCTTGTTCGGGCGTCAGCTCAAAGTCCATCCGGCAACTCCTTCGTCGATTCCGGTCTCTCCGACCCAAATGCACCCGCAGTGCGCAACTCGTCGATCCGTTCCGGTGCGTAACCGAGCAGTTCCTCGAGGACGTAGCCGGCGTCCTCGTCGCGCCGTGGGCCGGGTCGGTGGGTGGTCCGTGGCGGACCGACCCGCACCGGGCTGGCGACGTGGCGCACCGTGCCGAAGCGGGGGTGCTCGGTATCGATGATCAAGTCGCGTGCGGCCACCTGGGGGTCTTCCATCGCTGCCGCCACCGAGTTGACCGGTCCCGACGGTACCTGGGCCGCCGCCAACGCCTCCACCCAATGGGCGGTGCCCCGGCTGCGGAATACGTCGTCGAGGATGGGCAGCAGTTCGTCGCGGTGCTGGTAGCGGCCGGCGAAGTCCCCGAAGCGCGGGTCGGCGGCCAGCTCGGGTCGCTCGATGGCTTCGGTGAGCTTGCGCCAGAACTTCTCCTTGGCGCAGGCGACCACGATCCAGCCGTCGGACGTTTCGAAGTTCTGAAATGGCACCAGAGAGGGATGGGCTGAATGCGGGGTACGTTGCGGGATGTAGCCGCGGGTGAGGTGCCATGTTGCCGGGTAGGCCAACAGGTTGAGGGCGGTATCGAACAAGCTCACGTCGCAATCCATGCCCACGCCGTCGCGCCGTGCTGCGTGGATCCCCACCATCGTGGCGAGAGCCGCCACAAAGCCGCCGCTGTAGTCGACCAGCGACGGCCCCGACTTGGTGGGAGGGCCATCTGGCTCGCCGGTCAGGTCCATCCACCCCGCCAAGCCCTGGAGGACGTAGTCGTAGCCGGGATCTGCCGAGCGGGGCCCGGTCATCCCGTAGGCGCTGAGCGAGCAGCAGACGATGCGGGGGTTGACTGCGGCGAGGTCCTGGTAGCGGATCCGCAGCTTGGCCGGCACGTCGCCTCGCAGGTTGGAGAACACCGCATCGGACACTCTGACCAGGTCCTCCAGGATGGCCCGGCCTGCCGCCGTGGTTATGTCGAGGTCGATGCTGCGCTTGCCGCGGTTGAAGGTTTCGAAGTACAGGCTTTCGTCCGCTTCCTGGTAGGGCGGTACGTAGCGGCTGACGTCGCCGCCGCTGTCGGGACTCTCGATCTTGATGACATCGGCGCCCAGGTCTGCCAGGTGCACCGATCCCCACGGCCCGGCGCCGTATTGCTCGATGGCGATGATCCGAACGTCTTCGAGGGGCTTCACAGTGGGCTCCCGAGGGTCAAGTCACGTTCTAGCGGTCGACGGCGGTGGGTGCACCTCGGGTGGTCGCACCGGTCTCCACCGCCACGTGCCGCGGCCGACTCTGTGGGCGCCTATCGCTAGGAATCCAGCCACGGTTAGCCAGGGGAGGGTGTAGCCGCCGCTGATGTCGAGCAGAAGGCCGAAGATTGGTGGGGCGATAACGATGCCGAGTTGGTTGCCGGTCATGGCGAGGGCCAGGGTGAGGCCGACGGCACGGCGCGGAGCTATCTCGGCGACGTGGACCACCCACGGCCCATACCAGCCGAAGCCGAAGAAGCCCACGGCGGCGGACAGGGCCAACACTGCAGCGGTGCTGCTTCCTGAGGGGATGAATGCCAGCACGACGAAGAGAGCAGAGGTGGCCACGATGGCAGTGGTAACGGGTATGACCCTTCCTCCCCGAGCGCGGTCGCTCCAGGCGGCCAGCGCCACTCGGCCTGCCCCTCCGGCGATGGTGGTGGTGAACAGCATCCAGGCTCCCGTTGTCACCGGCATGCCGACGTCATCGCGCAGGTAGAGGATCAGGTAGGTGATGACGGAGAACTGGGCGCAGACCATGACCAGACCGGCCCACATAACCCGCCGGGTTTCGCGGTCGGCCAGGGCGGTGCGAATCTCGGTTGCAAAGTGGTAGCCGCTGCGATCTGGGGCGACGGGAGGGTGGCGGTCGACCAGGTAGAAGATGATGCTGCCCGCCGCCGCCACCGCGGCGGCGGTGAGTAACGCCACTCGCAACCCGGAGCGCTCTGCCATCGCTGGCAGCACGGCCGCAGCGAGAGCGCCGCCGAGCGGAAGGCCGGTCTGGCGTATGCCCATGGCCAAGCCGCGCTCTTCGTCCGAGAACCAGATGGCTACCACCTTGGCCCCACCGGGTTGGGAGGCGGCGTACCCCGTTCCGCCCGCCACCAACACGAGCAGAAGCAGCAGGTACGAATCGACGTAGGCGGCACCGGCGGCACCGGCCGCCATGATCATCGCCCCGCCGCTGATGGCGGGACGTTCGGAGTGATGGTCTAGGAAGCGGCCCACCGGGAGGAGGGCGAAGAGGGGCGCCAGCGCTATCGCCGTCACGATGAGCCCGGTCCGGGCGCCGCTCAAGTCGTAGGCGTCCTTGAAGAACGGAGCCAGGGTGCCGATGCCCAACAGCACGAAAGCAGCGCAGGTCTGGACGATGACGGCCGCGGCGAGGATCGCCCAGCGGTACGGAGTGGACGGGAGCGAGGTCAACGAACGCCGAGGAACGCTCGTCGCACCTCTGGATCGTCGAGTAGTTCTTGACCGGTTCCCTGGTACGTGTTTTCCCCAAGCTCGAGCACGTAGCCGCGATGCGAGGCCTCCAAGCCCTGGCGGGCATTCTGTTCGATCATCAACACGGTGAGCCCGATCTCGGCGTTGAGCCGCTCGATGTGCTCGAAGATCATCTTCGTGATCGATGGCGCCAGACCGGCCGAGGGCTCGTCCATCATGATCAGTTTGGGCTCGAGCAGCAGCGCCCTCCCGATCTCGAGCATGCGTTGTTCGCCTCCGCTCATGGTGCCGATCCGTTGTTTGGCACGATCTCGAAGTCGCGGGAAAAGGCCGAAGACGAGCTCGATGCGCTCCTGGATCCGATTACGGTCCCTCTCGAGGTACAACCCCATCTCGAGGTTCTCCAGCACCGTCATCTGGGAGAACACGCTTCGGAGTTGGGGAACGATGGCGATGCCGGCCCGCAGAACATCCTGCGGCGTGAAGTTGGTGATATCTGAACCATCGAAGATGACATTGCCCTTGCGGACGCTGATGAGGCCGTAGATGGCGCGGAACACGGTCGACTTCCCGGCGCCGTTGGGGCCGATTACGCAGACGATCTCGCCGGGATGGACTTCCAGGTTGACCCCGCGCAGGATGTCGAAGTCGAGGTAACCGGCGTACATGTCTCGCACATCGAGGAGCTGGGTGGTGGATGGCTGGCTCATGCCCCGAAGTACGCCTCGATCACGGCTTCGTTCTCGATGACTTCGCTGGGGGTTCCTTCCGCCAGCTTCTCGCCGAAGTTGAGAACGTAGACCCGGTTGCACATGTCGGAGATGAACCGCATGTCGTGTTCCACAACGAGGAAGGAGACGCCCTCGTCGATGTTGAGCGTCCGGATGCGGTCCTTGATGGTCTCCACCAGCGTGGGGTTGACCCCCGAGGCGGCCTCGTCCAGCAAGATGAGCTCGGGGTCTGGCATCATCGCCATCCCCAGCTCGAGCAGGCGCCGTTGGCCACCCGACAAGGTCCCGGCCGGGCTGTCGACGAGGTGCTCCAGCGTGAGGAAGTCGACCAGTTTTCGGGCTCGAGCTTCGGTATCGGGATGGCTTGGGCTGAGCTGACTCAATAACGATTCCCCGCGCCACTGGCGCGAGACCAGCATGTTCTCCAGAACCGTGAGCTTGCGATAGACCCGGATCACCTGGAAGGTTCTCGACATGCCGAGGTGCGCCACGTTGTGTGGCTTGAGCTTGGTGATTTCGGTCCCCTTGAAGAAGACCCGGCCCTCGTCGATCGACTGCACCCGGCTCAAGCAGTCCAACAACGTCGTCTTGCCGCTGCCGTTGGGCCCGATGAGCCCCACCACTTCTCCCGGGTATACCGCGAAGTCGACGCTGTCGACCGCTACCAGGCCGCCGAAGCGTTTGGTGACGCCACGGCCCTCCAGCAACGGAGCGGTGTCCATGGTCATGGCTGCGCTCCCTCGATGGGCCCGTCCTCTCCCGGACCAGGTTCGTTCGGGTGCTCGGCGCGGGTGCCGAAGTAGCGCCCCCACAGGCTCTGCAGGGTGGTACCCGAGCCGTTGCGACGGAACAGCCCCACCAGTCCGGTGGGAACGAAGAGGACGATCCCGATGAGCAGGCTGCCCTGGATCATGAGATGCCAATCGAAGAAGGCGGCCCAAACCACGTCTCGCAGCCAGTAGATGGCGGCCGCCCCCACCACGGGCCCCGCCACCGTGCCCAGGCCTCCCAGCATGGTCATCATGACCAGGTCGATGGTGCGGCTATCGACGAAGACAACATCGGGATCGATGAAGGTGTTCTGGTAGGCCCACATCCCCCCGACGATGCCGGTGAGGAAGCCGGCGATGACGAAGATGGTGATCTTGTGGAGAGTCGTGTTTATGCCCCGCATCTCCGCGCCCACCTCATCCTCACGGATCGCGATGAGGCTGGATCCGAACTCGGAACGCCTGATCCACCATACGAACATGATGATGGCGACGGCCAGGCCCAAGGTGAGGTAGTAGAACAGAGCTCGGTTCAGGTAGGGGGGAAGGGTGAGGCCCACCCCGCCTCCCGTGACCGGCTTGGACACCCGGATGATCTCGCGCATAGCCACGAAGGTGCCGAGCATGGCGATGGAGAAGTAGGGGCCCTTGAGCCGCAGGGTGGGGAACCCGATCATCACGGCGAAGATGGCAGCGACTATCGCCCCGACGATGACGGCACTCCAGAACGGCCATTGGATCGAGTGCTGGTTGGTCATCATGACGCCCGTCGCGTATGCCCCGAGCCCGAAGAACACGGCGTGGCCGAAGTCGACGTAGCCGATGAACCCGCCTGTGAGGTTCCAGTTGGAGGCGAGGGCGATCAACATGAACACCTGCGTGAACTGGAACAGGCGGGAGTCGGTGACCCAGGTCTGGTCGGCCACCTGGGTGCCCAGCGGCATGATCAACAGGGCCAACAACAACAAAGCGAGCGCGATCTGCTTGTTGCGGGTGGTGCGAGCCTGCTGTTCGAGGGTGGCGAGAGCGGTCATAGCTGCTCCGCCTGCTCGACTGGCCGAAGACCCCCGAACAGCCCCTGCGGTCGGGTGATCAGTACCACAACCAACAGCACGAAGGCGGCCACGACGGCGAGGTTGGTGCCGATGCGATCTACGTAGATTCCGATCATCGATTCGACTATGCCCAACACCATGCCTCCCATTAGCGCTCCCGGAATGCTGCCCAGGCCGGCCAGGGCGGTGATGGCGAAGGCGCGCAGGGTGAGGGGAGCTCCCATGAAGGGGTGGACCGCCTGGGTGGGGCTGATCATGGTGCCGGCCACCCCGGTAATGGCGATGCAGATGCCGAAGGTGAGGGCGTAGATCGCATTGATGTCGATCCCCACGATGCGCGCCGCTTGCTTGTTCTGCGCAGCGGCCCGGATCGACTTGCCGGTTCTGGTGCGATTGAGAAAGGTCCACAGGCTGGCCATGATCACGAGCGCCAACCCCAGGATGATCGTTTTGGTCACCGGAATCGTCACGTTCCCCACGTTCCAAGCGCCGCTGAACTCGGTCTCGGTGATGCGGGGATCTGCCGAGTAGGCAAGCTTCACCGCGTTGGCGATGATGATGGAGAGGCCGAAGGTCACCAGCAACGAGACCAGTATCGGCTGGTCGACGACGCGATTGATCAGCACTCGCTGCACGATGTAGCCGACGATGAACATCAGCGGGAACACCAAGATGATGGCGTAGAACGGCTCCCAGCCGAAGTCCTTGTTGAGCACCCATGTGGTGTAGGCGCCCAGCATGATGAACTCGCCGTGAGCCAGGTTGATGACCCCCATCACTCCCCAGATCACCGAGAAGCCGAGCATCATGGCCCCGTAGAAGGCGCCGAGCATTATTCCGTTGATTAGCGCCTGGAGGAACTGGTCCATTGGCCCCTCTCGTCGAGAAAGAGACCGGCCGCAGGTCGGCCGGTCTCTAACTCATTCACTTAGCTGCGGGCACCGATCACTTGTCTTCCCAGGGAGGGGCCGGGTACTCAAGCGGAGCCACTGCCGCCTCACTAGGAGCCACGACGTTTATCACGCCGTCCTGGATCTGGATGCTTCCCATCGGCTTGCCAACGTTCTTACCGGTTTCATCGAAATTGATCGGGCCGTAGAAAGTCTCGATGTCCAGATCGAACATGGCCTGTCGCACCGCGTCCATGTCAAGGGTGCCGGCATTCTCGATCGCCACCATCAGGGCCAGTGGCGTTGCTGCCGACTCGGCGGCTTGGTAGGTGGGGGCCTCGCCCCACTTCTCTGTGTACCGGTCGTAGAAGTCGCCCGAGGTGCCAAACCATTCGTCCGACCAGCTCATCGTGCCTTCCCACTGGGTGGGGCCAAGGATGAAGTTGGCGTCGGATCCGACCTCTTCCACAAACGACGGGTTGGATGGGCCAACGGTGATCACCATGCCCTGCGGATTGAAGTCGAGCTCTTTGGCAGCACGAACGAATAGCAGGGCGTCGTTGAAGTGACCGCCACCGACGAAGATGTCGGGTTCGAGGTCACGGAACTTGGTCATGATCGCCGAAACGTCGGTGACCTCCAGGGGATAGGTCTCCACCCCCAAGAGCTCCAAGCCGTACTCCTCGGCCCACCGGATGGCACCCTCGGCTACCGAGGTTGGGAACGCAGTGTCCTCGTAGGCGATAACCACGGACTCGGCGCCGGCGTCGGCCAGCGCCTTGAGGGCGGACTGGGTGTAGTTACCGGCCGGCGTAAGCACGGCGAAGATGTTCTCGAACCCTCGCTCGAAGATGCTCTCCGAGGCGCCGTTGCCTTCAACCATGATTATCCCGTATTGCTCAGCGATGGCCGAGGCCGACATCGTCAGACCGCTGGAGTATGGACCCAACAGGAAGTCGACCTGGTCCTCGTTGATCAGCTGTTCGACCAGACTTGCGGTCCGGTCTGCGTCGCCTTCGTCGTCGTACATGACGATCTCAACTTCGTAGCGTTCGCCACCGACGTTGATGCCGCCGTACTCCTCGTTGACCCAATCGGCCCAGGTGATATAGCCCTGACGGGTGTCTTTGCCCTCGCGAGCGAACCTCCCCGTCTCACTGACGGCCGCTCCGAGCCTGATGGTGCCGGCAAAACCGGCCTCGGTGGCTGGCGGCGCTTCGGTCGCGGCCGGCGCCTCGGTAGCGGCAGGAGCATCCGTGGCAGCCGGGGCCTCGGTAGCTGCGGGCGCTTCCGTATCGCTCGACTCATCGTCGCTGCACGCAGCAGCGACGAGCACGAAGGCGAGAAGCATTGCGAATAAGTGAAATCGGCGGACCTTCATTGATGACATCCTTCCGTCCGTCTGCCCGCGGGAGTCCGCGAGGTGAATAACCGAACCGTGGGACACTAGGTAAGCACAAATCAGCACTGGGTGTCGAATGGACCAGCGAGCAGACATTTCTTTCGCGACCTTCAGTTGTCGTCGGCCGGGTCGGCTCGCAACCACGCTCGCAGCTCGTCGTCGTGCTCACCAAGGGAAGGAGGTGCGGCGCGGACATCGACCGGTGTGTCCGATAATCGGATCGGGGACCGCGTCGATAAGAACGCGGCGCCGTCCGCCATTGGCGTGCTGACCACCAGATCACGTTCGAGTTCGTCGGCGAAAGCGAAAGCCTCGGCCACAGAGTTCACCTGCGCCGCAGGCACCCCGGCCGCTAGGAACAGCACCACCCACTCGCCTGCGGTTCGAGTGGACAGAGCTATCTCGAGTTCAGTCTCGAGGCGATCGATGTTGGCCACCCTGTCCTTGTTGGTGGCGAAGTCGGGGTGGTCCACCAGATCTGGTCTGTCGATCACTTGGCAAGTGCGTGCCCAGATCTGTTCGGAGCCACCGGCCAGCACGACGTCCCCATCGGAGGCCCGGTAGGACTGGTACGGCGCGATCGAAGGGTGTCGATTCCCCATCTTCTCAGCGACCGCTCCCGCCAAAAGGTGGCTCGAGCCCACGTTGAGCAGCGAAGCCAGGCCGGTGTCGACTAGAGATACTTCGAGATTCTGGCCGCGCCCCGACTCCTCTCGCACTCGGAGCGCCGCAAGGATTCCGGTCACCGCGTAGAGACCGGCGATCTTGTCGAACAGTGCGATCGGCATCTTGGTGGGAGGAGTGCCCGGTTGGCCGTTGATGCTCATCATGCCGCCCGTCGCCTGAACCAGCAGGTCGTAGCCCGGCATCGCTGCTCCGGGTCCCTGTGAGCCGAACCCCGAGATCGTGCAGTAGACCAGGCCCGGGTTCCCATCTCTTACGTCGTCGTAACCGAGGCCCCAGCGGTGCATCGTTCCCGGCCGGAAGTTCTCTACCAACACGTCTGCCCTGGTTGCGAGCCGTCGCGCTAGCTCGGCATCGGCGTCGTCGGCCAGGTCGAGCGCGATGCTTCGCTTGTTGCGGTTGACGCCCTGGTAGTAGGTGCTGGTGCCGCCATGCCAGGGAGGCCCCCACATCCTGGTGTCGTCACCAGATCCGGGACGTTCCACCTTGATCACGTCGGCGCCAAGGTCGCCGAGGACCATCGTCGCTACCGGGCCGGCGAGGACGCGGGTGAAGTCGGCCACGATCAGGCCGTCCAAAGCTCGATGGTTGCTAGTTGGGCTGCTCATGGGTGCTGGGATTTCGGGGTGTTCGCCATCTTCACCGTTAACTCGGCCGGTTCGGCCCGTACCTCGATACGTGGTACCGATTGACGTCGCGCGACCGGATGCCGATGGCGTCGAGTTCCCTGGAGAACTCGGCGAAGTGTGGTGCCTCGAAATGGGCCAGTAGATGGTGTTCCTCCTCCCACTCCTCGAAAAGGTGCACCCTGCCCTCCTCGGCAAGGTCAGCGAAGAACTCGTAGCTGATACAACCATCCTCGGTGCGGGTGGCTTCGGCCACTCGCCCTGCTGCTGCAACGAATGCTGATTGATGGGCGGGATCGAAGGTGAAGATGCCGGCGACGATGATCATTTGATGTCTCCTAGCGGACTCGTAAGCGAAGGAGCCGCTCCTCGCCTTTCACCCGAAGCAGAATAAGACCAGTGAAATCAGTACTCCGTTTGACGCGTCGCAGTGAGCATGTAGAAGTGGTCGCCGTGATGGTTGATCGTTGTCTGCCATCGTCGCTGTTGAAAGAGGCCAGCGATGTGGGCCGGGTCATGGCTCACCTTGACCAGGCGATACCTGCGGCCATCTTGCACGGTGCGGTGAGACACCCACGGATCCTCCTGCTGAGCGGCCGCGGCAGCCAGACCGGGGTCATCGAAGGTGTGCTCGTCGACCAGCACCGCCGAACCGCCGGCCCGGCTGGCGGACGTGACCAGATCTACGAAGCCCGGCACTAGATCGGGCGGGACGTGACACAGCCAAAACGATGAGAACACGATGTCGTATCGCCGATCCGGTTTCCAGTCGAAGAGATCGGCAACTACGAAGGTCAGGTTCTGGTCGCCGAGCCGTTTGCGCGCCAGTTCCAGGGTTTCGCTGGCTGCGTCGACCAGTGTCACTGTGTCGGCCTTCTCTTTGAAGAGCTCCGTCCAACGTCCGGTTCCGGCGGCAAGATCGACGACGTCGCCCGCGAAGGGCGTGTCGCGAACCTTGGCCCGAAGCTTGTGCCACTCATCGAAGCCAGGATCTGACGGATCGGGCCCCATGGTGGCGTCGTACTCCGGAGCCCTGGCGCCGAAATAGGCGACTTGCTCGTCCAACAGCCGATCCGGTGACTTCTCAACCCCACTCATGGCAGCAGCCTAGATACGGCCCATTACCGCGCCCATGACGGCATCTCGGGCGCAGGTTTGGCCGTCGTGAGCGATGTGCCCTTGATCGCGTTTCTATCGACCGAAATGGGTCGAAGGGCTCTACTTGGCGGTAGCGGAGCCAAGGACCCTGTTCATTAGCACCAAGGGGGTGTGCCGGGCCTGGTTGGCTCAGGGACTGCCCATGACGCTTGTCGACCGGCGCAGATCGGCAAGGTTCCAGCATGCCGTTGTCCCCAGGGTCGGAGGGGTTGATATGTATGAAGCAGACCACGGTATTCGCGCACAGGCGCGCTCTCACCCGATTCGCGGCACCGAGGTCACATCGTTCTTATTGATCACGCTTGGGGTCGTGGTACTCAGTCAGGTAACACGGGTGCTCTTTCCGATCATGTTCGAGATCGGTGAAGATTGGGATTTCCTAGCCGCCGGCCTGGTGGCGCTGGCGGTGTTCGTGTTCCCTCTGGCGGCGTTGGCCCTCGTCATGGTTCCCCAAAGAGTCGCGTTGGCGGCTGGCGCCGGGTTGATGGCGTTGGTGTTGTTGACGCTTCGACTCGCAGAGCCAATCCCGGCCTGGCTCGCCGTTGTCGGAGTCGCCGTTGCTCTGGTTGGGGCGACGGTGCTCGCAGTTCGGTTGCCAATGGCCAGATCGATGAG
>JAOTWH010000028.1 GCA_029863035.1 Acidimicrobiia bacterium
GGATGAGCGAGATCGTCAACGAGAACATCAGGTAGACGCCCATCAGGATGGCAATCGATTGCGGTGCCGGCCGACCGTTGCCTATCGACGTCTTGGTGAGAGCCGTTATCTCGGCGTATGCCACCGCGACCCCGAGCGATGTGTTCTTGACCAGGTTGAGGTATTGGTTGATCGTCGGCGGGAGCGCGATGCGCAGAGCTTGCGGAAGGACGACGTAGCGATAACGCTGGAACACCGACAAGGCAACGGCGTTGGCGGCTTCGGTTTGTCCCATGGGCACCGCGAGAATGCTGCCGCGGATGATCTCGGCGATATGGCTGGCCGTATACAACCCGAGCGCCAAGGTCACAGCGATGAACCCGAAGTTCAGCTTGAAGCCGCCGTCGATGCGTCTCCCGTTCTCGCTCAGCATCGGCCACGAGATGCCAAGATCGTCTCCAGCCAACAAGATGGCGACGATGATCGACACAACAACGACCCCGGCCCCCCATCGAGCTCTGTGGTGAGGCTGGCCGGTTGCCTCGTTGACCCGGGTCCGCCAGCGGGCGACGACGAAGGAGAGCACCACGCCCGCCAGAATCGTGAGCCAAAAGACACCAGCGCTGGAGCCGAGTGCAAGCGATGGCACGCCCCACAGAGTGTCGGACAGGATCAGGACGGTGTTGTCCCCCAACCCCGAGATCTGAGTTGCCTCGCTCAAGTTGGGGAAAGGGCCAAAGGTGAATATGGCGAACCCGAAGAAGATGATGATGACCAGAGGCGGGATGTTGCGGAACGTCTCCACATACACGGCGGCGAGACGGGCCACCAGCCAGTTGGTGGACAGCCGGGAGATGCCAACGATGAGTCCCACGACGCTGGCGATGAGGATGCCGAAGGCACCGGCAAGGAAAGTGTTCTTTATCCCAACCAGCACCATGTGCCACACGCTGCTGCGGGGGTCGAAGCCTTCGTCGAATGGGATCTCGAACTGGGTGGGGCGGTTCAGGAAGTCGAAGTCGGTGTTGATGTTCTGACGGTCGAGGTTGGTTAGCAGGTTGTTGAACAGCCAGAAAAGCAGGCCCAACACCCCGACCACCGCGATCACCTGGACAACGACGCGCAGGATGCGGATGTTGCGATACCACACCACTTCGCCGTGGGTCTGCGCCTTGGATGCTGTGTCGCTTTGGGTCAATATCAGGCCTTGTTAGTCAGAACGGGCGGCCGGCTGAATGCCGACCGCCCGTCTCTGATGTCAATCGATTAAGCCAACCGGTCTACCGGTAGGGCGGAACGTACATCAAGCCGCCGCTAGACCACAGATCGTTGGGGCTGCCGGCGAGCGACAGGCCGAGCGGGGTTACGTTGCGGCTGTAGATCTCCTCGTAGTTCCCAACTTGGCTGACGACCTGCACTGCGAAGTCTTGGGGTAATCCAAGACCCGGAGCCAGCTCGCCGAGGAAGTTGGCAACGTTGGGGTTGGGGTCGGAGAAGCCGGCCACGTTGCCGCTATCGATTCCGAACTCCCACGCCTGCACAGTGGCCATCACTGACCACTCAACTGCCTGCGCCCACTCGGTGTCGCCGTCAGCGACCACAGGACCAAGCGGTTCCTTGGAGATGACTTCAGCCATGATGGACTGGGCAGCTCCGCCTTCACCCTCGATGGCGGACTTCAAGGCCGCCAGCTGGGAGGCGTCCGACGTCCAGGCATCGCATTGGCCCTCTTCGTAAGCGGGGCGCAGCTGGGTGTTGTCCTCGAACACCACCGGGTTGAACGGAATACCGCGGGCGTTGAAGACCGCGGTCAGGTTCAGCTCGGTGGTCGTTCCCGACAGGACGCAGATGTTGGCATCGGCCAGATCCTCCAAACCGGTGAATCCGGTGGATGCCGGAACCATCATGCCCTGGCCGTCATAGAAGGTGGTGAACAAGAAGGTGGCACCCTCCTGGCCGTCACGGGTCCCTGTCCAAGTCGTGTTTCGAATCAAGACATCGATTTCTCCCGACTGCAACGCAGTGAAGCGAGCCTCTGCTGTCAGGGATACGAACTCCACGGCGTCGGCGTCGCCCAGGACGCCAGCCGCCACCACCCGGCAGAAGTCAACGTCGAATCCGCTGAAGTTGCCGGCATCGTCGACGGAGCCGAAGCCAGGCACCGACTCGTTGACACCACAGATGATGTTGCCGCGATCTTGAACGGTGGCCAACAGACCACCGCCTCCTTCGTCATCACTACCGCAGGCAGTAGCGACGAGGGCAAGTGCGATTAGTACGCCGAACCATCGTTTCATGAAAATCCTCCTATGCGAGTGACGACTGGTACCGCCGCCAAGGCGCAACCTAGCGGTATCGAGGGTGCAGATTCAACAGACACCCCTCATTTGCCTTTGGCAATATGGCTAACTTCGTGTTATGGAGTTCATAGTCGACACCCTCGGCAACGCATTCTCGGTTGTGGCTGAATTCGGTCCGGAACTGCGTAAAGTGCTGGCCCTCACGCTGTGGGTCAGCGGATCGGCGACGATCATCGGTGTATGCCTCGGAGTCCCCCTCGGCGTGGCACTGGGCCTGGGTCGGTTCCGGGGCCGGGGAGCCGTTACCGCCCTGGTGAACACGGGAATGGGCATGCCTCCGGTGCTGGCCGGACTGCTCTTGTTGATGCTGCTGTGGAACGACGGCCCGCTCGGGTCTTGGGGCCTCCTCTTCACCCCCGCTGCGATGGTCGCTGCCCAAGCCCTGTTGGCAGTGCCCATCGCCGCAGGTGTTACCGCCGCCGGAATCAGAGCTCTTTCGCCAGACACGAGAGAGCAGCTCGCTTCGCTGCGCCTCGGACGATGGACCCAGGGAGTCGTGGCAGCGCGGGAAGCCTGGCCGGCGGTGGTGGGCGCCGCGGCAGCAGCATTCGGTCGGGTCATCGCAGAAGTCGGCGCCGTGCTCATCGTCGGGGGCAACATCGCGGGCGAGACCCGGGTGCTGACGACGGCCATCGTGCAAGAATCCCGCCGCGCCAACTTCGGCACGGCTCTCGGTCTTGGCATAGTCCTGCTGCTGCTGGCCCTCTTTGTCAATGGTGTGCTGACTCATTTTCAGCTGAAAGAGGCGACGTGAGCGGAATCATCATTTCTGGATTGAGTCACTCGTACCCGGGTGGAACCGTTGAGATCGAGAATCTCGAGCTATACGAAGGCGAACGGTTGGTTCTCTATGGACCCAACGGCAGCGGCAAGACCACGACGCTTCGATTGCTGGCAGGCACTCTGGCAGGCGGACCTTCGATCGACACCGCCTATCTCCCCCAGCGCCCAATCGCTTTTCGAGGATCGGCCGGTTGGAACCTGACCCTCGGGTTGGACCAGTCCGCCCACCCGACTGCACAGCGCCTGGCGCAGGAGATGGGTGTTTCGCAATTGCTAGACAGACCGGCCCGCCGCCTCAGTGGCGGCGAGAGACAGCGTCTGGCCCTGGCAAGAGTTCTGGCTCGACCCGAACCGATCGTTCTACTCGACGAGCCGCTGGCGGCCCTGGACGTCTCGGACCGAGCCAGCGTTGCGGCTCTCGTTAACAAGGCACTCGGTGGACGAAGCGCCATCGTCGTCACTCATGACCGCGAGATCGCCGCTGCCCTTGGCGATCGAATCGCGGTGATGATCGATGGTCGCATTCGTCAGGTGGGGACACCGCAAGAGGTCTTCACCCAACCTGCCGACGAGATGGTGGCCGATGCGCTCGGCATCGGCAATGTGCTGGGTGGGGAGGTCATGGAGATCGACGGACCGCTGATCGGCCTCAAAGTGGGCCCCGTGGTGGTGTGGGGGCTGGGGGAAGGAGCGGAAGGATCTAGCGCTCGAGCCATCTTCGGCGCTGAGGCCGTCACGGTCTATGCCGGGACGAGTCCGAACGCCGGATCGGCGCGCAACACTTGGGAGGGAACCGTCGAGGAGGTCCGCCCAGCCGGTCGGCTGATGGAGGTGCTCATCGACTGTGGCCCGCGGGTGGCGGCTCTGGTGACTCCTGGCTCCATGGAGGCGTTGGGCCTGGCAGCAGGCTCCAAAGCGACGGTCGCCGTAAAGGCCACCGCGGTACGCGTCCTCTCTGCATGAAGCGCTTCGCCGTGGCGCTGTTGGCAATGCTTGCCGCGTGCGGCGGCCAGGGAGATCGATTGGTTTTGGCGGCAGGGACCACCCTGGTCGACAGCGGATTCATGGATGCCGTGGTGAGCCAATACGAGCGGGCAACTGGCCGCAAGATCTCGGTTGTAGGGGAGTCCTCTGCCCGGGTGGTGGAGCTTGGGCGCCGAGGAGAGGCCGATGTGCTTTTGACCCACGAGCCGAATGTGTTGCAGGCTTTCATCGACGAGGGCCGGTCTGCCTCCACCTCTTTGGCCTTCACCAGCCAATTCGTGTTGGCGGGGCCCCAGCCCCTCGCCAGTGAGTTGGACGGACTCACGGCGCCGGAGGCACTCGAGCAGATAGCGCTGCGACGTTGGACCTTCATCGCCAGGGGCGATGGTTCCGGCACCAGCACTGCCGAACTGGTTATCTGGGCTGACCTGGCCCGGAATCCCGCTGGCGAGTCCTGGTACCAGGAGACCGGGCAGGGCATGGGCACCACGCTTCAAGTGGCAGACCAGAGAGAAGGGTTCACTCTGGCCGATCAAGGAACGTGGCAAGAGACTGCCCCCCGATTGAGCCTCACCCAGGTCAACCTTGGGGACGACGAGTTCCTCGCCAACCCCTACTCGATCACGGTGGTGGTGGGCGATGCCGCCGGACCAGCGCAAGATTTCGTCGACTGGCTGGCCGGCCCCGATGGGAACCGTGCCATAGCCGAGGCAAGCGTCGATCTCTTCGGTTCAGAGGTCTACATCCCCTTTAGTGTTGGCGCCAATGGCTGACGATCTACTCGAGAGCGGACCGGAAGCGGTCGCGACTGCCCAGTTCCTGATCGACGTGCGGAGAGATGAATCGTTCCGGGCCGAGTCGATCCCAACCGCGATCGGACTGCCCTTGATGGAACTGGCCGAGCGAATCACCGAAGTGGCTCCAGACAAAGACTCGGCCATCGTCCTCTACTGCAACGTCGGGATCGATTCGCTGAGCGGTGCCCGCTTGCTGGGCCACCTCGGCTACACCAACGCCACCTCCCTGGCGGGCGGTATCGAGAGATGGCGCTCCCAGGGTGGATCCACCAACGCCGAGAGCACGCTGACCCCAGAGCAGCGGACCAGATACAGCCGCCACCTCCGGCTCCCGGAAATCGGCGAACGAGGCCAGGTCGAGCTGCTCAACGCCAGCGTGGCAGTGATCGGCGCAGGCGGGCTGGGCTCTCCCGTCGCTCTGTACTTGGCCGCGGCGGGCATCGGCCGGCTAGCTCTGATCGACTTTGACGATGTTGAGCTGTCGAACCTGCAACGTCAGATCCTGCACGGCACGTCGCGACTAGGTGAGCCGAAGGTGGAGTCGGCCGCGGCGGCACTCGCCGATCTGAACCCCGGCGTCAAACTCGACCTTCACCCGTTGCGCCTGACCGCAGCTAATGCCTTGGAGCTCCTGAGCGGTCACGACGTGATCGTCGATGGTTCCGACGACTTCCCCACCCGATATCTGGTCAACGATGCTGCCATGCACCTGGGCACTCCTGTGGTGCACGGCTCGATCCTGCGCTTCGATGGGCAGGCCACCGTGTTCGCCCCCCATCAGGGCCCGTGCTACCGCTGTCTCTTTCCACTTCCCCCTCCCCCCGAGCTGGCGCCGTCGTGCGAGGACGCCGGCGTGTTCGGCGCCATGGCCGGGGTCGTTGGCTCGATCCAGGCGATGGAGGCGATCAAGTTGGTAACCAGCGTCGGCGAGTCACTGAGCGGACGACTGCTGCGCTACGGCGCCCTCGATCACGACATCACCGTGTACAAGTTCGAACGAGACCCAGCCTGCCCAGCGTGCTCCGGTGAGCCGCCAGAGCTGGTCGACTACGACGCCACCTGCGCGCCCGCGTAGTAGCTGTTCTTCCCTTCTCCCCCACTTCCTCTCCCACGAAGTGGGGGAGGTGCCGAAGTGCTCGTAGAGCACGAAGGCGGAGGGGGAGCTGGTATGCGACCGCGCTGGCGCGTCGGAGGTGCTGCACATCAGCTCCCCCTCCGACCTCGGCCTCCGACTTCGGCCTACGGCCTCCGACCTCGGCCTACGGCCTCGGCCGCCTCCCCCATCCTTCGGGCGCGAGAGGGAAAGACTCTTTCCTTCTCCCGCTTGCGGGGGAAGTACCCCGAGCGAAGCGAGGGGGGATGGGGGAGCGAACCCTGCGCAGACTTGCAGCGCGTTGGCGGTCTCGAACATCAGCTCCCCCTCCGACCTCGGCCTTTCAGGCCTCGGCCACCTCCCCCGCTTCGCGGGAGAGGGAAGAATCCGCCTCCACCGCTTCGCGGGAGAGCGAATAGAGTCATCTCAATGACCACCGACCTCCTGAAGCGACCGTTGCGCGACCTGCGAATCTCGGTGACGGACCGCTGCAACATGCGGTGCACCTACTGCATGCCGCGCGACGTCTTCGGGTCCGATTATCCGTTCCTCCCCCGCGACGAACTGCTCTCCTTCGAGGAGATCGCCCGCGTCGTAGGCATCTTCACCCGGCTCGGGGTTGAGAAGCTTCGGCTCACGGGAGGCGAACCGCTGCTGCGCAAGGACTTGCCCAAGCTGATCGCGATGCTGCGGGCCACCGGACCTGAGCTTGACATCGCCATGACCACCAACGGGGTGCTGCTGCCTCGACATGCCGACGCCTTGGCGGAGGCAGGTCTGGATCGGGTGTCCGTCAGCCTCGACGCTCTCGACGAGACCACCTTCGGTGCCATCACCGACACCAACGCAACGGTGGCCCAGGTCCTCGAGGGATTGGCCGCCGCCGAAGAGGCAGAGCTGGGACCCATCAAGATCAATGCGGTCATCGTCAGAGGGGTGAACGAAGATCAGGTTCTGGCCCTCGCCGATCGCTTCCGTGGCACTTCTCACATCGTGCGCTTCATCGAATTCATGGACGTGGGAGTCACCAATGGCTGGCGCCTCGATCAAGTGGTCCCTGCCGCCGAGATCGCCGCTCTGATCAACGGCAAATACCCGATCGAGCCGGTAGGGCGCTCCTATTCGAGCGAGGTGGCCGAACGATGGCGTTACCGCGACGGTGCAGGAGAGCTGGGCATCATCGCTTCGGTGACCCGACCGTTCTGCGGGGATTGCGCTCGAGCTCGTCTGTCGGCGGACGGCCAGCTGTTCACGTGCCTGTTCGCTGCCAGCGGCCATGACATCAAGACCCCGCTACGCGCCGGGGCTGCCGACGCCGAGCTGACAGCGCTGGCCACCGACATCTGGACCAAGCGTGATGACCGCTACAGCGAGCAAAGAACGCAGACCACTATCCCCATTGCCCGAGTGGAAATGTCGTACATCGGCGGTTGAGTGGGTTTTCGCGGTCGTGACTAGGTGGGGGCCCAGTTGTAGCCTGACGGCACGCCAAACGGCACTGGTTTGGTCTCGGCTATCGGCTGGGGATTACACGATCTAGGAGGCATTGCATGGCGGCGAGGCGGAGAAACGGGCGATGGTCTTTCATAGCACTACTCATGGTGCTGCTGCTGGTAGCGGCAGCATGTAGCGACGACGATTCAGGCGACACCACGACCGGTGGAGCCGAGCCGCCAGCCACCGAGGCACCCGCGGGCACCGATGCCCCGGCGGGAACCGATGCCCCGGCGGGAACCGAGGCACCCATGGATGAACCGTTCGTGTTCGGCATGATCTTGGTCGGCCCGGAGAACGACCGAGGCTGGTCACAGGCTCACCGCGAGGGCGGCGAGTACGTGGAGGAGATGCTGGGCGCCGAGATGATCGTGCTCGACGTGGTTAACCCGGCCGACAGGCCAGACGTCACAGTGGAGCAAGTGGCAGCGGACATGATCTCCCAGGGAGCTCAGCTGGTCTTCGCCACATCGGACGACATGAAGGACGGCGCGATCGCGGCTGCCGAGCAGAACCCCGGCGTCCCGTTGGTGTGGTCGTCCGGCGACAGCGCCTGGGTAGACGGCAAAGCGTTCCGACCCGACCTCACCAACCTGGCCAACTCGATGGGCAAGATGGAGTTCGGCAAGATGATCGGTGGTTGTGCCGCAGCGCTGACCACCCAGACCGGCTCCATCGGATACGTCGGTCCGCTGATCAACGATGAGACGCGCCGCCTGGTGAACTCTGCGTACTTGGGTGCAGACTATTGCTGGACCGAAGTGCGTGGTGAGACCACCCCGATCGATTTCGCAGTGAATTGGATTGGCTTCTGGTTCAACATCCCAGGCGTCACGCTCGACCCGACGGCGGTCACCAATGACTTCCTCGACGGCGGCGCCGATGTTGTCATCAGCGGCATCGACACCACCGAGGCGTTGGTCCGCACCGGACAGCGGTTCGACGCAGGCGAAGCCGTGTACGCCGTCCCCTACGACTTCGAAGGGGCATGCTCGGAAGCTCCGGACATCTGCCTGGGTGTCCCCTACTTCAACTGGGGTCCGAGCTATCTCGAGATCGTTCAGCGGGTAATGGACGGAAGCTTCTCGAACACGTTCGAGTGGAACGGCCCAGACTGGTCCGATATCAACAACCCCGACACCAGTGCCATCGGCTGGATCCACGGTGACGGCCTGCTGAAGCACCCAGATCGGGTTGCTCAGGTAGATGACTTCATCGGCGGTCTCGGCGACGGGTCGATCAACCTGTACACCGGACCGCTCACCTACCAGGACGGATCGCCGTTCCTGGCTGACGGCGAAGAAGCCACCGATCAACAGATCTGGTACGCAGAGCAGCTGTTGGAGGGCGTGACCGGAGCATCCGAGTAGCAACAGCAACTATCGACAAGAAGGGGAGGGCAATCGCCCTCCCCTTCTTCGCGCACAAGCAAGCGAGTACCTCCAGCGGTTAGATTCGAACGGGCATGAGCTTGTTGCTGGAGAACATCCACAAACGCTTCGGACAGGTGCACGCCAACAACGGCATCACCATTGAAATCGAAGAAGGCACGCTGCATGGCCTGCTGGGCGAGAACGGAGCGGGCAAGTCGACGCTGATGAAGGTGCTCTCTGGGTTCATAGACCGAGACTCCGGCAGGGTGCTGCTCGACGGCAAGGAGCTCGACCTCACCACGCCCAGGACCGCTATCGGGGCGGGCGTCGGCATGTTGCACCAGGACCCACTGGTGTTCCTGCCGATCTCGGTGGTCGACAACTTCCTGATGGGTAGCCCCGGCAGCCGGCTCCTCAACAGAGCAGAAGGTGCGGCCGAGCTCCGCAAGATCAGCGAGCCATTCGGCTTCAACTTCGATCCAGAGGCACCCGCTCGAACCCTGACGGTGGGGGAGCGCCAACAGCTCGAGATCGTCCGGTTGCTATGGCTGGGAGCCAAGGTTCTCATCCTCGACGAGCCCACCACAGGCATCTCGGAGATCCAACGCGTCGATCTGTTCGCCACCCTCCGCAAGCTGGCGGAGCAAGGGATGATCGTCATCTTCGTGTCGCACAAGCTGGAGGAGGTCGAAGAGCTGTGCCAGCGAGTCACTGTGATGCGGCAAGGCCAGGTCGTAGGAGAGGCAGAATTGCCAACGCCGGCCGAGACCCTGGTCGAGATGATGTTCGGCCAGATCATCGCAGAGAGTGATCGCCCCCATGTGGAGTACGGCGAAGACGTGCTGGCCCTCGATGCCGTCACTTTGAAGGAGGGGAACCTCACGGTGCCCGATCTGTCGCTATCGGTCGCCAGAAGCGAGGTCATCGGCTTGGCCGGCCTAGAGGGGAGCGGTCAGCGGACCTTCCTCGGCGGCTGCACCGGATTGGTTCCAGCGTTGTCAGGATCGATCACCATCGGCGGCCAGGGGATGGCGAAACGCCACTACCGCGACTTCATGCGCCACGGGGTGCACTACTTGCCCGCAGGCAGACTCGAGGAAGGCTTGGTCGAGGGGCTAACGATCACCGAGCATTTCATCCTGTCTGGTGAAGACAAGAGTTTCTTCGTCGATTGGGATGCTGCCCGCCAGGGCTCCCAGGAGAACATTGACCACTTCTCGATCAAGGGCTTCCACGACTCCACCGCCGAATCGTTGTCCGGTGGCAACCAGCAAAGACTGCTGCTGGCGATGATGCCTCCCGGCCTCAAGCTGCTGCTGATGGAGCACCCCACCCGGGGCCTCGACATCGAGTCGGCCGATTGGGTGTGGACTCAGATCCTGGCCAGACGTAATGAGGGGACGGCCATCGTCTTCGCCTCAGCCGATCTCGACGAGCTGCTCCGCTATAGCGACCGAATCCTTGTCTTCTTCAACGGCCGGGTGATCAAAGAGGTCGACGCTCGATGCACCACGGGGGAGCAGTTGGGCTACCTCATCGGTGGGAAGGAGCCAGAGTGACCACCGAATCCCGCGCCGAACGCTGGGGGGCGATCGCGGCGCCCATCGCTCTAGCGGTGCTGGTGGCCATAGTCCTCCTCCTGCTGGCCGGGGCTAATCCGTTCGAGGCCTTCAAGTTGATCGGAGAGGGAGCCTTCTCTGGTTGGGCCAACATGGGCGAAACCCTCATGGCATGGGTGCCTTTGGTGTTGGCCTCGGCCGGGTTGATCATCACTTTCAATGCGGGATTGTGGAACATCGGCATCGAAGGCCAGATCATCCTCGGTGGTATCGCTGCTTCGTGGGCGGCCCGAGAGGTGGGTGGGCCAGGCTGGGTCGTAGTCCCGGCCGCCATCATCGCCGGAGCACTGGGCGGGATGGTGTGGGCTCTGTTCGCTGGGGTGCTGAAGACACGATTCAAGGTGAATGAGATCTTCGGCGGACTCGGGCTCGACTTCGTAGCAGCCAGTTTGGCGGTGTATCTGGTGATCGGGCCGTGGAAGCGGGAAGGCGTCGCCTCAACCAGCGGTACCGATCTATTCCGCGATGAGGCGCTGCTTCCCACCGTGGCTGAGAACAACAGGCTGTCGCTCGTGGCAATCGGTCTAGCCATCGCCGGGGTGATATTCGTCTATTACTTGATGAAGGGCACCATGTTCGGGTTGCGCCTCAAGGCTGTGGGGCGCAATGTCCGCAGTGCGTTCTTGTTGGGCATCCCCACCAGCCGCTACATGCTTGGCGCCTTCGCGCTGTGCGGGGTGTTGGCTGGAATCGCCGGCTCGATGCAAGCGATCGGCTTCCACTTCAAGTTAATCCCGGCCATCTCGGGGGGATACGGTTTCCTTGGCATCCTCGTCGTCTTGCTTGCCGCCTTCCGGGCAGCGTGGATCGCCCCCATCGCTCTGTTCTTCATAGCCATGTCTAGAGGCAGCACTCAGCTTGCCTTGCGCCTTGACATCGACTCGGCCTTGGGTGGCGTGATAACCGGCATCCTGGTGCTGTTAGTCATCTTGGGAGGCGGCTGGCAGGCGCGGCGGCTTCTGAGACGCGAGGCCGCGTCATGATCCTGGCAGCCACCTGGAGCGAGATCTGGTCGGCGTGGGGAGACGTCTTCACCACGGCCAGCCTGGCATCGATGGTGGCGGCGGCCGGACCTCTGATCTACGCCACCATCGGTGAGACCATCACAGAGAAGGCTGGAGTCATCAACCTGAGCCTGGAGGGGTCACTCATGCTCTCGGCGCTGGCCGGCTTCGGCACGGCATTCGTGGCCGACAACGTCTTGATCGGGTTCCTGGCCGCCGCCGCAGTTGGTGCCGCCATCGCTGCCCTCATCGCCTTCGCCAGCATCGAACTGCGGCTCGATCAGATAGCAGTTGGGTTCGTGATGACGCTGCTTGCCATCGACCTCAGTGACTATCTGGGGAATCGCTTTGTCGGTGAAGCGGGTCCGGCCGTTCCGGCGTGGCCGATCCCTGGACTGTCCGACATCCCCTGGATCGGCGAGGTCCTGTTCGACCACAACCTGTCGGTCTATGGCAGCTTCGTTGTGGTCATCGTCGCATACATCTTCATCTACAGGACCCGGCGCGGCCTTGAGCTGCAAGGCATCGGTGAGCGACCAGAAGGCGCATTCGCTCGCGGTGTCGCCGTCAACCGCATGCGCTACTTCTACACCATCGTTGGCGGGTCGCTGGTTGGAGTGGCCGGTGCCGCGTTCTCGCTCGACCAGAGGCTGGGCTGGCGCGAGGGTCTGACTCGCAACCTGGGCTGGATCGCACTCGCCATCGTCATCTTCGGCGGCTGGCACCCGATTCGGGTTGCTATCGGCGCCATCTTGTTCGGATTCCTTCAGGTGGTTGCTCTGCAGTTCCAGCCGGTTTTCCCCGGCGTGTCCCAGGTGCTGCCCACTATCCCGTTCCCGTTGATGATCTTGGCGCTGGTGATCGTCTACACCGATTGGTTCAGACGCCTGGGCGATCGCTATCCCCGATTACGAGGCATCCTCGCCGCCGATCCCCCCAGCGGCATCGGCGTGGCGTTCCATCCGGAATAGAGAGTCTTCCTTCGTATTTCCCTTCTCCCGCGAAGCGGGGGAAGTACCTCGGGCCGAAGGCTCGAGGGGATGGGGGAGCTGCTCTGCGACCGCGGTGGCGCGTCGGAGGTGCTGCACATCCACTCCCCCTCCGACCTCGGCCTGTGGCCTCGGCCACCTCCCCCACCCTGCGGGCGGTGGAGGGGAAGGAACGCGAAACGAGTTACGAGTTACTTCTCACGAACTCGTCGATCTCCCCCAAGATCTCTGCCTTGCGGTCTTCCGAGGCGAACGAGCCGGTAACCGAGTTGCGGGCGATGGTGGCGACCTCGTCCTTTGTCAATTCCAGTGCCACCGCGGTGGCGGCGTAGTTGTCGCCGATGTAGCCGCCGAAATACGAGGGGTCGTCGCTGTTGATCGTGACGTTCACACCGCGCTCCAGCATCTCCTTGAGGCTGTGATCCTGTAGCCGGTCGAACACCCGCAGCTTGACATTGGAGATGGGGCACATGGTGAGAGGGATCTCCTCATCGGCCAGCCTCTGAATGAGTTCGTCGTCCTCGCGGGCTCTGATCCCGTGATCTATGCGTTCGGCGCCCAGGAAGTCAAGGGCTCCGGTTACATACGACGGCGGACCTTCCTCTCCAGCGTGTGCCACGGTGTGAAAGCCTTCGGCGCGGGCACGGTCGAATACCGCCGCGAACCTCTCCGGCGGATTGTCCACCTCAGAAGAGTCGAGCCCCACCCCGATGATCTGGTCCCTGTAGGGGAGAGCCTCTTCCAGGGTCGCCATTGCCGCGCCCTCATCGAGATGGCGCAAGAAACAGATAATGAGCTCGGTGCTAACGCCGAGCTCGTCGAACCCTTCTTCGCGGGCAGCCCGGAACCCGTCCATCACCGAAGCGAATGGAACCCCTCGGTTGATGTGCGTCTGAGCATCGAAGAACATCTCGGCGTGACGGACGTTGTCGGCGTGCGCCTTCCACAGGTAGGCCAGCATCAGGTCGTGGAAGTCCTGGTCGGTACGCAGTACCTCCGCCCCCACGTAGTAGATGTCGAGGAAGCTCTGTAGATCCGAGAACTCGTAGGCCGCCCTGATCGCATCGACGTCGGGAAAGGCCAGAGCCACGTTGTTGCGCGTCGCCAGTTCCATCATCATCTCGGGCTCAAGGGTGCCCTCTATGTGAAGGTGCAATTCGGCCTTGGGAACGGATCTTGCGAACGCCTCAACCATCGTTCAAGGCATTCAAGCATGCGATCGCGCTGCCGATAAACCATCGAGAAGATGACTCCAATGAACACCCCTAGAAGGATGCTCTCGTCGCTGGCCATGCTGGCGATGATCGGCACCTCATGCAGCGGCCTCGACGCCGCCACCGCGGCCGACGCGGCCGACGCGGTCGACGCGCCCGCCGAGACCACAGCACCAGACACTTCGATAGTGCTCAAGATCACCGCGGTCACGACCACTCTCCCGCCAATCGCCGAGGCACCCGACGGCTTCGAGTACCACGACGTCTCCTCGGCAGGTTTCGGCGTAGCGGTCCCTACGCGTTGGATAGCCGTGGACCTCACAACCGATGACCTGGCAGCCCTCATCACCGAGCTCGATCTCGACCCCGACACCGAGGCGCTAGTGCGTCAAGGCATGGCGGGCGGCGTTTCGCTCATGGCCATCGACACCGCCGAGAACACCAACGTCAACATCATCTCGGTGCCGCGCCAAGCCGGCGACTCCCTCGACAACATCGAATCGCTGGCCGCGGCTCAGATCGAGCAGGCCTTCGGCGGAACGATCGTGTCAACGGACCGCGTTGAGGTGGATGGCAGGGAGGCCGTGAAAATCGTCTACGAAGCGGACTTCGGAACAGGTCCGGCCGAGGGACACCAGTACTACATCGTCGCCGACTCCGCGATCTTCATCGCGACCTTCACCACCTTCTCCGAAGCTGCCGATCGAGACGTATTCGCCCAGGTGATGGGCACCTTCGAACTGATCTCTTAGGAAGCGTCCAAGGCCCGGCGGTAGTCCTCTTCGGTATTGATATCGACCGGCTTGGTGGCAGCGATGTCGAAGCGGAGCACCTCCCCTGGAGCCTCCTCATGTAGCAGCGGCCACAAGGCCTTGTCGCCCTCATGGCGCGATAGGGATGACACGAACAGGTCGGACAGAATGAATGGGTGCCCTTCACCATCGGTGTAGCGAGCGATGGCGGCATAACCAGGGTTGGCATCCCATGCCACCAGCAACGCGTCTATCACGTCGGTACCAACGCCCGGCATATCCCCCAGCAGAACCATGACGGGTTGGCCCGGCCAGTTGTCGCTGCCTGCCAGCAGCGAAGAGAGATTCCCCTCGCCCGGGTCAGGGTTGACAGCCCACTCTGCCCGGCCCAGCGCAACGGTCTCGGTGTCGAACTCTTCGGCTACCACGACAACCACCCCTTCCAACTGCGAAGCCTCGGCCGCCCGCACGACGGTCTCGAGAATGGTCGTGCCCCGATACGGAAGCAGCTGCTTCGGCTTGCCCATCCTGGTCGACGACCCGGCGGCCAGGACCACCCCTAGAACCGGCTCATTCATCGAGAGCGTTGTTCGTTGACTTCATCGCCGGGATGGTAGGTAACACCTCGCCGAGGACTTACCTACCATCACCCCTCTGGAGGGTTCAGGAGGGAAACGATGCCTGTTGTTAGATCGTTGCTGATGGCCGTCGCACTGATGATGACTGCCGCCGCTTGCTCCTCTGACTCCGCGCCGGCGACGACCGCCGCCTCGGTCTCAACCACCGACCCGGCGCCAACGACCACGTCACCATCGCCCACCACCTCGGCCGAGCCGTTGCCGACAGCGACCACGTCTGGTGCAACCACCACGACTCTGCCAGGAGAGCCTTTCGATCTATTCGTGCCGCAAGACGGTGAGATGTTGTCGGTTGTAGGCGTCGCTCACGACGATGTGCTCAATGTTCGTCAAGGTCCAGGTGTGAGCTACGAAATAATCGGGACGCTCCCTCCGACCGCTGACGATGTCGCAGGAACCGGCGTAGGCAGGATCTTGGAGTCGTCCATCTGGTGGCAGGTGGTGGCCTTCGGCACCGAGGGCTGGGTCAACTCGAGCTTCGTGTCACGGACCGGGGACGTGGTCGACCTGACCTCGATGGTGGTTGACGACCTCGGCGAGATCCCTGCTGCAGAGACCATGCTCGAGCTTGGGTTGATCGTGGCCACCGAGCTGGCATCGGTAGATCCAGCCTCCGACATCGTTATGTCGATACCGCCGTCAGGAGGAGACGTCGGTGAGGTGACCTACGACATACTCGGCTTCGGTGACGATTCCTTCGCCGGATATCGATTGCACATCTTTGGGCAATTCATAGAGGGGGAGTTCTCCCTGATGGCCGTCGAAGCCACCGAGTTGTGCCAGCGTGGGACAACCGCAGAGGGGCGGTGCGCTTAAGTCAATTGGATTCCCCTCCCGCTTGCGGGAGGGGTGAGGGGAGGGTGTCAACCCGTCAGGAGATTCCGACGCGTGGCCAGTTCGCGGTAGCGATTGGCACCCCCACCCGGCCTATCACAAAGGCACCGCCGCAGGCGGTGCGACCGAGGGCGACAGTCGAGGCCGGGTAGGACTCGACGAAGCCCGACCAAATCCCCCACTTCGTGGGGGAGGTGAGAGAACTACTCCACCCCCGTGATGTCCTGTGGCCTCACCGGGACACGGTTGAAATGTTTACCGACCGCGTTGGCGATGGCGGCGGCGATGGCGGGGGTGGAGCTGATGGTGGGTGAC
>JAOTWH010000029.1 GCA_029863035.1 Acidimicrobiia bacterium
CCTGTGGGGGCTCGTTCTGGTGGTCAGCGGAGCACTGCTAGCTCTTGGGTATTTCAACTTGGCAGGTCCGGTGGGCCGTATCGCCGAGTCGGGTCTGCAGCTCCTGTTCGGCGTTTGGGGTTATCTGGTTCCCCTCGGCCTGTTCATCGTTGGCGTCGGTCTCATCGTTCGTCCCCCCAGACAGGATCACGGGCGGTTGGCCGTTGGCATCGCGATCGCCTTTCTCGGCTCACTGGCGTTATTCCATCTCATGACCGGAACCGTGTCGCTTGCCAGAGACATCGATCTGGTGCGTGACCGGGGAGGCGCGGTGGGCTCACTCATCGCTTTCCCGTTGCGGCGGGTCGTTGGGTTCTGGGGAGCTTTCGTCATCCTGGCGGCTTTCACCGGGCTGGGTGTCCTGGTTATTACCAAGACGACGCTGCGTGACGTTGGGTTGACGCTCGCCGCCGTCGGGCGCCGGGTGAGCTCGTGGGCATCTCAAACCACTGTTTCGGTGTCGGACGCCAGGAAGACCAAGAAGGTCTTGGCCGCTCCACGCCCGTCGGGACCACCCGGGCGCACTGAGAAAGCCTCACGGCCTGCGCCCAAAGCTCCGGCCAAGCCCAAGACGGATCCCGTCCACGCTCCGCCGGTTGTGGCACCCGGCGGCGGCTACAAGCTGCCTCCGCTCGATTTGCTGATCAGCGGCACTCCCGACGCCGGTCACGACAGGCGTGCACTGGAGGAGACCGGTCGGGAGCTCGAGATGACGCTGGGTCAACACGGGGTGCAAGCTCGCTTGGTACGAATCGTGCCGGGGCCCACGGTGACTCGATACGAGATAGAGCTGGCGCCAGGAGTCAAGGTGTCTCGGGTAACCAGCCTGTCCCACGACATCGCATACGCGTTGGCGGCTGCCGAAGTGAGGGTGTTGGCTCCTATCCCCGGCAAGAGCGCGGTTGGCGTCGAAGTCCCGAACCGTCACCGCAGGATGATCCATCTGGGCGATGTCCTCCGATCGGACGAGGCTGCCGCAGCCACTCATCCCCTTCAGGTTGGCCTGGGGATGGATATTGCAGGCGCGGCCAATCTGTTGAACCTGGCAGACCTCCCTCATGTGCTGATCGCCGGCGCCACCGGCGCCGGGAAGTCGTCGTGCATCAACGCGGTCGTCACTTCGCTGCTGATGCGTACCACTCCAGAAGAGGTGAGACTGATCCTCGTCGACCCCAAGCGGGTCGAGTTAGGCCAATACAACGACGTTCCCCATCTGATGACGCGCGTCATCACCAACCCAAAGAAGGCTGCCGACGCGCTGCAGTGGACGGTTGGCGAGATGGAACGTCGCTACGAACTGGTGGCCGACGCGGGCGTGCGCGACATAGTGGGCTACCGCGAGAAGTTCGACGCGGACATGCTCGAGGGCGATCGCTTCGATCGCTTTCCATACCTCGTCGTTGTGGTGGACGAGTTGAACGACCTCATGATGGTGGCCGGACGCGCCGTTGAGGATGCCGTTGTACGCATCGCCCAGATGGCGCGTGCTGTGGGCATTCACCTGGTTCTCGCCACCCAGCGGCCGTCGGTGGACGTCATCACCGGCGTCATCAAGGCCAACATCCCCTCACGCCTCGCTTTCTCGGTGGCATCGCAGGCGGACAGCCGGGTCATCATCGATCAGGGCGGTGCCGAGAAGTTGATAGGCCTCGGCGACATGCTCGTGGTGACCGCGGTCAACCCCAAGCCAGAGCGCATCCAGGGTGCTTGGGTCTCAGAAGAAGAGATCCACGCGGTGGTCGACTGGGTCAAGGAGCAGCGCAAGACCCAGTACAACGATGAGGCTGTCTTCAAGGTCGCCGACAAGCAGGCGCAGGATCACGAAGAGTTCGACGGTGAGGACCCGGTTGTGATCCGGGAGGCGATCGAAGTCATCGTCCGCTCCCAGCTTGGCTCAACATCGATGTTGCAGCGCAAGCTTCGCATCGGCTTCGCCAGAGCTGGGCGCGTCATGGACATTCTGGAGCGACGTGGGATCGTCGGCCCGGGCCAAGGATCGAAGGCCCGCGAGGTCTTGCTCACCGTCGAGGAGCTTGACGAGATGCTCGAGGGCGCAGAGAACTGACGGGGAGCGCCGGCGCAGGGCCAGGGCGCCGGCGCGTACACTCGGAAGTTCGATGGCCGAACTCGATTCATCACCGCCGCCGGCACCAGTTGTGCGCTTCGATGACTTGGTCGCAGGGTCCGCCTTCGGCTTCGATGGGTGGATAGGGACCCTCGCAACCTCGTCGATTTCAGAGGTTCCCGCCGTGCTGCAAGCAGCCGCGGCCGCCGCGGCTGGAGGCCTGTGGGCGGCTGGCTTTGTCTCTTACGAGGCGGCACCCGCATTCGACTCTGCTCTGGCAGCCGCAGAGCCGAGCGACGACGTGCCCTTGGCGTGGTTCGCGTTGTTCACCGATCGCACTCCGTTCGAGTTGGTGCAACCCCGTCGCCAGAGGCCGGCACCATACGGAGTGTCGGCCTGGAGCTCTTCGATAGGTCAGGAGCGGTTCGAGGCCGATGTTGGCCGGATCAGAGACCTCATCGCCAAGGGAGACACCTATCAGGTGAACCACACCATGCGCCTGGGGGCGTCTTTCAGCGGCGACGCCTTCGAGTTCTACCGGGATCTGGCTCTTGCTCAGCAAGGTGCTTACGCCGCCTACCTCGACGTAGGCCGGTTCCAGGTGGCGAGTGCGTCCCCTGAGCTCTTCTACGCCAGGTCGGGTCGATCCATAATCACCAAGCCGATGAAGGGAACTGTCCGCCGGGGGCGGTGGCCCGAAGAAGATCGCCGTCTGCACCAGTGGCTCGATGCCTCCGAGAAAGATCGAGCCGAGAACCTCATGATCGTCGACCTGCTTCGAAACGATCTGGGGAGAGTGGCCGAGTTCGGGAGTGTCTCGGTAGACGCTCTTTTCGATATCGAGCGGTACGCCACGGTGTGGCAGGCAACTTCGACCATCTCTGCTGAGCTGCGGGCCGATGTAGGCGACGCCGATGTGTTCGGTGCGCTGTTCCCGTCTGGGTCGGTGACGGGCGCTCCCAAGCCACGCACCACCGAGATCATCGCCGAGCTCGAAGGCTCGCCCCGCGGCATCTACTGCGGGGCGATCGGTTTTCTCGCTCCTCCCGACTCGGGTGGTCCCGACGCTGAGTTCAGTGTCGCCATTCGAACGGTCGTGGTCGACGCTACCGAGGGAACCGCAAGCTACGGAGTCGGTGGCGGGATCACCTGGGACTCATCACCGAGCGGCGAGTACGAGGAGGCACGCGACAAGGCGAGGGTGCTGGTCGAGAGGCGCCCCGACTTCGAACTGCTCGAGACGCTGCGGTGGGAGCCGGGCAGCGGTTTTCCACTGCTCGATCAACACCTCGATCGCATGGGCGACTCCGCGTCGTATTTCGGCTTCGCTTTCGATCGAGCCGCTTGTGCGACTGCTCTAGCCGATGCGGTGAGCGCGTCATTGACTACCTCGCGCCTGCGCTTGGTGTCGGACCGCAACGGTTCGGTCAAGGTAGAAGCAGAGGAGCTGGTCGAGGTGGTCCAGCCGGTGAGGCTGGTGGTGGACGACGAACCGGTGTCATCTCGCAATGTCTTCCTATTCCACAAGACCACCAACCGGCGCGAGTACGCGGAACGAGCCGCTCGTCACCCCGACGCCAGCGACGTGTTGCTCGTCAACGAACGAGGCGAAGTGACGGAATCCACGGTTGCCAACGTATTGGTCAAGCTGGACGGCCACTGGTACACCCCCCCTCTGGAATCGGGGCTTTTGCCCGGTCTCGGCCGTCAGATGACGTTGGGTCGGGGGGACGTCAAGGAGCGGGTGATCCTGGCTGCCGAGCTGCCTGACGCTGAGGAAATGGCGTTGGTCAACAGCGTTCGGGGTCGCATGACGGCGCTGCTCGTCCCCTGAACGCGGGCAGGTAGCCTCCGCTGATGCTCCAGATTCTTGACCAATCGGGCTCGCTCACCGGCGATGCGCCGTTCGATTTGGATGAAACCAGGCGCCTCTATGAGGCGATGGTTGCGGCGCGCACGTACGATCGCAAGGCGTCCGCCATGCAGCGACAGGGACGCCTTGCCACGTACGCGCAGTTCGAAGGCCAAGAGGCAGCGCAGATAGGCAGCGCAGCTGCGCTGCGGCCGGATGACTGGATGGTGGGGACATATCGCGACGCAGCCGCCATGTGGTTCCACGGATTCGGCTGGTTGAATCTGATCCTTGGCAGAACGGGCGATGAGCGTGGCGGGCGTGCCCCGGCCGACATCGCGGTCTTGCCCCCCTCGATAACAGTCGGGGCTCACATGCTCCATGCGGTTGGGCTGGGATGGGCCGAGAAACATCGCGGCTCGGATAAGGTGGCGCTCACCTATTTCGGAGATGGTGCGACTTCGGAAGGCGACTTCCACGAAGCGATGAACTTCGCAGCTGTGTTCTCGACACCGACGATCTTCTTGTGCCAGAACAACGGGTTCGCCATCTCGATGCCTCGCGGCAGCCAGACCGTATCCGGCACTCTGGCCGACAAGGCGGGTGGCTACGGAATGCCGGGGCTGGTGGTGGATGGCAACGACGTTATGGCTGTCTCCTCGGCAACCTCCGAGGCAGTGGAAAGGGCCCGGTCGGGTCAGGGGCCAACGTTCATTGAGGCAGTGACCTATCGGATGGCCCCCCACACCACAACCGACGACGCCTCGCGTTATCGCACCGATACCGAAGTGGAAGAGTGGCGCGCCAAGGACCCGATCTCTCGAGTGCAGGCCTATCTCGAGGCAAATGGCGGGTGGGACCAGGCGTGGCAGGACGAGATCGAAAAGACCGCGAGTGAGACCATCGAAGCTGCCGTCGTCGAGGCCGAAGGGTTGGAGCCCTTCGGTCCAAGCGAGATATTCGACGCCATGTTCGCCGAACCAACCTCGGCTTTGCTTGAGCAGCGCGACAGCCTCACCGGGGGCGATGGCTGATGGCAGAGATCAACATGGCCCAAGCGCTCAACAGCGCTCTGGATATCGCACTCACCGAAGACTCCAATGTCGTTTTGCTTGGGGAGGATGTTGGAACAACCGGGGGAGTCTTCCGGGTCACCGATGGGCTGGCCGAGGCTCACGGCCCCGAGCGCGTTATCGACACACCGGTAGCCGAGTCGGGCATCGTTGGCACAGCGTTCGGAATGGCGGTGGCCGGTATGCACCCCGTGGTTGAGATCCAGTTCATGGGGTTCGCCTATCCGGCGTTCGATCAGATCATCAGCCACGTTTCCCGCATCCGCAACAGATCGCGTCATCGTTTCACAGCCCCCATGGTTATCCGGATTCCCTTCGGCGGAGGCATCGGCGCGGCCGAACATCACTCCGAATCCACCGAGGATCTGTTCGCCCAGGTTCCCGGCATCAAGACGGTTGTTCCCTCAGGCCCATACGACGCCAAAGGCCTTCTGTTGCAGGCCATCGCCGACCCCGACCCCGTTGTCTTCTTGGAGCCGATCCGCTCCTATCGAGCCACCAAAGAAGACGTGCCAGAGGATCACTTCACGGTTCCCATCGGCCAGGCAGCCCTCGTGAGGGAGGGCGATGACGTCACGCTGGTTTCCTATGGAGCGATGATGCGCGAGGTTCTCGCCGCCGCCGATGCACTGGTGGACGCCGGTTACTCGCCGGAGGTGCTCGACCTCAGGACCCTTTCACCGTGGGATAGCGCCACAGTCGTCGCCTCGGTCACCAAGACCGGCCGCGCCGTCGTGGTCCAGGAGGCCCCGCGCACCGCAGGCTTCGCGTCTGAGGTGGCAGCCGTCATCTCCGAGCGTGCTCTCTACTCGCTGGCGGCGCCCGTGGAGAGGGTGACGGGATGGGACATAGTGGTCCCACTGAGACGCGCCGAGCACCACCACATCCCGTCGGTGGAGCGAGTGCAGGCGGCGGCGCTGCGGACATTGCAGGCCTAATGGCGCACGAATTCAGACTGCCCGATATCGGAGAGGGGCTCACCGAGGCGGTGGTCGTCAAATGGCTAGTGGCTGTTGGCGAAGCGGTCGGTCTCGACGTGCCAATGGTGGAGATGGAGACCGATAAGGCGGTGGTCGAGATACCGGCGCCAGTTGGCGGCGTCATGCTCCATCACGGGGCAGCCGAGGGTGACACCATCGAAGTTGATGAGATCTTGGCGGTGATCGGCGAGGCGGGTGAGAAATGGGAGCGTTCCCCCGAGCCGACCACCGCACAAGCGGCACCGATCGTGGGCACCTTGCCCGAAGCAGGGACCGCTGCGGGGGTGCAGGCGCTGCCGGTGGTGCGCAAAGTGGCAGCTGAGTTAGGGATCGATCTCGCCACGGTCACCGGCACCGGACCGGGAGGAAGGGTTACCGAGGAAGATGTGCGGGCTTCCGGGGCCGGCGGTCCCATCGAGCGGGTGAGTCTGTCCCCGACCCGCAAAGCCATCGCTGGCCATCTGTCCCGTTCGTGGCGGGAGATCCCTCACGTCACCACCTACGGGCACGCAGATGCATCCCGCGTACTCGATGCTCGCCACGACTCAGGGCTGCCAATGGAGGCCTACCTGATCAAGGCAGTGGTAGCGCCCTTGCATGACAACCCAGTGTTCAACGCCAGCCTGGTGGGCGATGACGTTCTGATGCGCAAGTACTACGACATTGGGTTCGCGGTAGACACTCCGGACGGCCTGATGGTGGCCGTCATCAAAGGGGCAAACGAGCTGTCGTTGGATGAGCTCGGCGCGGAGGTAGCCCGGCTGGGCGAGGCAGCGCGTCAGCGCACCGCGACACCGCAAGAACTGCGCGGCCAGACCTTCACCGTTTCCAATATCGGCGCGGTGGGCGGGGGTTTTGGTACCCCGATCATCCCGTACGGCACCACGGCCATTCTCTCCGTGGGCAGGGCAGATCCGACCGCGGCGGTGGTCGACGATCAGGTTGTGGTCGGACGTCGGTTCCCACTGTCGCTCTCCTACGACCACCGCGTCATAGACGGCGCAAGCGGACGGCGGTTCCTGGGCGCAGTGACGAAGGCGCTCGAGGAGTCGAGGTGAGCGACTACCACGTCCACCTCCACGAGCACGGGCCATATAGCGGAGTAGGCCCGGCGCCGGGAGAATACCCACCTGGCCACATCAAGGCCTACGTCGACGCTGCCGCCGCTCGCGGCGTGTTCGAGATCGGCTTCACCGAGCACCTCTACCGCTGCGTTGAGTCCGAGGAAGTGCTCGGCCACTTCTGGCAGGGCGCCGGGGACTCCTGGCTGGCGGGACAAACCGAATCGTTCGTAACCGAGGACAGAACGCTCTCGCTCACCAGGTACATCGATGCGGTACTGGAAGCCAAGCATCGGGGCCTTCCGGTGCTCCTTGGCCTCGAGGTGGATTTCTTTCCGGACACCATCGATCGGGTGATGGCGCTGTTGGACCCATATCCATGGGATTTCCTCATCGGTTCGGTCCACTGGGTTGGGCCATGGTCGATCGATCACGGCGACGCCGCAGCCGAGTTCGATTTCAGGGGCGTGGAGCGCTCCTGGGTCGATTACTTCGAATTGGAGATCGCACTCGCTGAGTCGGGGGCGGTGGATGTTCTGGCCCATGCCGACGTGGTCAAGAAGTTCGGATATCGCCTCCATGCCGAGCCGCTTGAGCTATATCGACAGACCGCGGAGGCAGCGGCATTCAATGGAATGGCGGTCGAACTCAACTCGAACGGTCTGAACACGCCTGCTGCCGAGATCTACCCATCGGCCGCGTTCCTGGCCGAGTTCCGAGCTGCCGGCGTCCCCATCACCTTCGGATCGGATGCCCATCGCCCGGAGGATGCTGGGCGAGGCAGGATCGAGTCGGAGGCCCTCGCCAGATCGGTCGGCTACGAAACCCGAGCGCGCTACGAGCAGAGAAGACGAACCACGGTGGATATCTGATCGTGGCAGGAGGCAAGATCCACGACGAGAATCCATTCGTACTGCCGCCGGAGGAGCGAGAGCCGGTCCGCCGGCTGCGTGGCCGCTTGGTGGCTCCGGTCACGATCGTCACAGCCGGAGGCGCCGACCAACGGGCTGGGTTGACGGTGTCATCGCTCATGGCCGCAGAGGGCGAGCCGTCCCACGTCTTCTTCCTGGTCGGCACCGACACCGAGTTCTACGACGCCATGGAGCGGACCGGGCGTTTCGTGGTGCATGTGTTGGGCGCCGATGATCGAGAGCTGGCAGATGTCTTCGCCGGCCTCAGGCCGAGCCCCGGCGGGCCTTTCGCCGGGTTGGACCTGGTGGACGGTGACTACGGACCCGAGCTGGCTCGATTCGGGACCAAGGCCTACTGCGCCTTCGAGGGTGGAACGGCCGAGGCATATCACCTCTTGGCCAGGGGGGCCATCGAGCGCATCGACGTGGACGATCTGACAGATCCGCTCAGCTATTTCCGGGGCGCTTACCGTCGCTTGGAATAGCGGGTCGGGCAAAGCCGGCGGCAGTAGCTACCCCAACCGCGAACCAGGCAACGGCCGAGGCCGAGTTGGTTTGCACGATCCAGATGAGGCGTCGCACTAACCAGTCGGGCACCCAGTCGCTCACCCACAGCGGGAAGTAGATCCCCACCAGCAAAGGGATCGCACCAATGACAAGAGCATGCCTCCAGCGAAATGTCGCCGTCACCGGCCACATGGCAGCAGCACCCACGAGAGTCCCGGCCGCAGCCAGCAAGAGCATGGACAGCAACCACAGCCACAGGTTCTCGCGGAAACGGAAAGTTGAGCCCGCCAGTTGGGTGAAGCGCTGCAACGGAAAGCGCGATAGATAGACCAAGACGAATGCTGCGGCTACCAGTGGCAAGGTGATCGGAAGGCGTGGTACCCGCACGGTGCCGAGCCTATGTGGTGCTCACCAAAACCGAAGGACACTCACCAGGTTGGAATAGTCGTCTGTCCACAGGGGGGCGCCCGCAATATCGAGCTCGGTCCATGCAGACATCGTCTGCAGGTGACCGAGCGTGGATCGGCTTGGCGATACCGCAACCCATCTCGATGGCGACTTACCGGTGGCGGCTTCCTCGGGTGTGGTGCTGTCTGAGATCGCAACAGCGGACAATCCGAGCTCCTGCGCTTGGCGGCCGAGGAGGGGACGCAGCTCCACATGACGGTTCGACACGTGATAAGCCACGATCCCGTCGCCCGACAGATGGTCGGCATAGGCCGCCATGGCCTCAAGCGTGAGCAGGTGGATCGGAATGGCGTCGGACGTGAACGCATCGAGGACGATGAGATCGAAGGTCTCTGCTGATGCCTCCAGCAACAACCGACCATCCCCGAGCCTGATGTCGATATCGGCTTCAGAGTTCGACAGGTAAGTGAAGTAGCGAGGGTCAGAGGCAACCTCGGCGACGATGGGGTCGATCTCCAGGAACACGAGCCTGTCACCCGACCGCCCATAGGCGGCGATACTGCCGGCGCCTAGCCCGACGATGGCGGCCGAGTGCGGCCGGCCGTCGACCCGCGACGAAAACAGATCATTGACAGGGCCGCTCCGGTGGTAGTAGGTAGTTGGTTCTCCCGCCCTGACAACGTCCAGCGACTGCGAGCCGTGGAGCGTCGAACCGCTGGAGAGCCGCCGAAACCCTTCTTGGTCTTCGACGCGGATGGTTCCGAAGAAGCTGCGATCGAAGAACACGGCATCAGTAAGAGAAGCCAGTGGCGCTGCCGCGAGTAGCAGTCCGATTGCAGCGACGAATTGCCATCTGCGTTCGGTAGCAACATATATGACGGCCCCTGCGGCGGCGGTCAACAGCGCGACAAGAGCGGAGTCGGATGGCGAGGCGATGGCAACTATCAGCACAACAACACCGACGATGGCGACAACCAGCGCCAGGCGGACCTTGGCCGTCCAGCGAAAAACCCAGAACTTCTTAGAAAGGACCGCCAGCGAAGCTGCCACGGCCAACGGGTACTCGAGGACCACCGGGAACACCTGTGGGGCCACCACTGCCGTCAACACGCCCCCGATGGCCCCACCCACCGAAACCAACATGTAGTACTCGGTTAGCCGACCGACATTGGGGCGCGAGTGTGCGAGCTCCCCGTGGCTGACCATGGCCGCGGCGGCGAACACCCCAAGACTGAGGGTCAGGTCGAGCCACAACGGAACGCCCGCCACGAGCGCCACCGCCAGCGGAATCGCCAGCACCTTGAGACCCCTGCCGGCGAGGTCGCGTAGCCACTGCGGATTGGCACCGAATGCGACGATGAACGTGGCAAGGTAAATGGCCAGCGGGACGACCCACAGAAGGGGCACGGACGCTACGTCGATGGATAGGTGGTGGGTGACCGCGAGCAGTAACGCAGCCGGGACCGCGGCGAGAATGCCCCAGCGCAAGCGCTGGCTGGGCCTATCACCGACCGGCGTCGGGGCGACATCGTGCAGGACCGACGGTGGTGCCGCCCCGTCCGCTCGTCGCAGGCGGATCGACGTCAGACCCGTGAGCGCCATCAGGCCGAGAAGGAGCACGAAGAGGAATCCCCAGACGCGCGACTGATCGTCGAGGGAGAAGGTGGGTTCCAGTATCAGCGGGTACGCCGCAAGCCCGATCAGGCTCCCGGCGTTGCTCGCTGCGTACAGGAAGTAGGGATCTCCCGCCTTTGGCTGCGTGGTGTGGGAGTACCACCTCTGCAGAACCGGGCTTGCTGTGGAGAGGGCGAAGAAGGGGAGTCCAACGGCGAGCACAAGCGCAGACAGCACCCACAGGATCGGCGCCGAGTTGTCTGGCGTCCAGGCGGCGGGTAGCGCTACCGGCAGGGTCAAGCCGGCAACCACGAAGAGGGCCAGCTGCGCCACCACCATCGTGCGTAGACGGAGCCTGGACGACCACAGATGGGCCCAGCCGTATCCGGCGACGAGTACCAGCTGAAAGAACACGAGCGTCGTGTTCCATACTGCGGGCACACCGCCCAGGAGCGGTAACAGCATCTTGGCGACCATCGGCTCGACCAGAAACAGCAACGCGGAGCCGAGGAAGATCGTCACCGCGAAGAGCACGGTGACGGAACGCCGCCACGCGACCGAGATCTCTTCTGGTGACGTGCTGGCTGGCCTCATGGGCCTACTTCGGACACACGAGGCGATGTGTTAAGCGTGGCACAGTTGCTGGTGAGACCAACAGCACCGCGATGGGGAAGCGTTGCACGCTCACAGTGCCGAGCCTATCTGGGGGAGGGTCGCCGCCCGTAGTATCACGTTCATGACTTCCCCCTCTGTATGGCTGACGACGCTCGGCTGTGCCAAGAACGAGGTCGACTCGGACAAGTTGACCTCGGTGCTCGACGAGGCGGGCTACCGCCGCGCTGACTCGCCGGAGTCTGCAGATGTCGTGATGGTCAACACCTGCGCCTTCATCGAGGCGGCTCGCCAGGAATCGGTCGAAACCATTCTTTCGCTTGGGGAAGCCAAGGCAACCGACGCCAAGCTGGTGGTGCTTGGCTGCATGGCTCAGCGCTACGAAACGGAGCTGGTGGAGGCATTGCCCGAGGCCGATGCGGTCATAGGTCTCGACCGGTACGGGGAGTTGGTGGAACGCCTCGACTCCATGACCAATTGGGCGCCGGTTCGGATGAGGACTTCCAAGATGGACATCCTTTATGAGGTCCGTCGCCCAACGCCCACCACTCCTTACGCCTACGTGAAGGTGGCCGAAGGGTGCGACAAGCCGTGCACGTTCTGTGCCATACCCCTTTTCCGCGGCAAACAGCGCTCCCGCCCGCCGGTGAACATCTACGAAGAAGTCAGTCAGTTAGGAGCCGACGGCATCGGCGAGGTGGTGCTGGTGGCCCAGGATCTCGCCGCGTACGGCAGAGACATCGATGCGCCGGGGGGAATCGTCGACCTACTGCGATTCCTCAGCGATGTGGACGGTCTGCGCACCATGCGCTTGCTCTACCTCTACCCGAAGGAGATCCGACCGCAGCTGATCGAGGAGATGACGTCGAATCCCAAGATCGCTCCGTACTTCGACCTATCACTGCAGCACGCGGCAGGCGCTCTGTTGCGGGCCATGAAGCGCTCGGGCGACGGGGTTCGTCACCTCGACCTGATAGACCAGATCCGTCTGGCCGACGCCGATGCCGCCCTTCGTTCGAGCTTCATAGTTGGGTTCCCCGGCGAGACAGAGGAAAACGTAGAAACGCTCGCAGATTTCTTGACGGCCGCTCAACTCGACTGGGCCGGGTTCTTCCCGTTCTCGCCGGAGGAAGGAACGCCCGCCGCCGATCTGGACGGCAGGGTTGACACCACCGAGGTTGCCGAGCGGATGCGACACCTGCAGTCGATCCAAGAGGACATCACGACCCAGCTCAACGCGGCCCAGGTGGGACGAAAGCTCGAGGTGCTGGTGGACATGGTGGAAGACGGCACCCCGGTGGGTCGCAGCTATCGCCAGGCCCCGGAGATCGACGGCGTGATCCTGCTGGATAGAGGCGAACCAGGTGATTGGGTGCAGGCGGAAGTGGTTGCCGCTTACGAGACCGACCTCCAGGCCACCGTTATCTGATGCAGGTCGAGGTGATCGCGATCGGCACCGAGCTGTTGCTTGGGCAGATCGTCAACACCAATGCCGCTGAAATCGGCGCTCGCCTGGCCGAGGCTGGGCTCGACCACTTCCATCAGGTGGTGGTGGGGGACAACTTGGACCGGATGGCGGATGCCATCACAACTGCTCTGGCACGGGCAGACGCGGTGATCATCACCGGTGGGTTGGGGCCAACCCAGGACGACATGACTCGCCAGGCCATCTGCGCTGTCACGGGGCGGTCCATGGAATTCGACCAGGATCACGCAGACCACCTGGCCGCGTGGTTCGCCCGCAGAGGCCGAGAGCTACCCGAATCCAACCTTCGTCAAGCCGAGTACCCCAGTGGCGCCGAGTTGATCCCGAACGCCAAGGGCACGGCACCGGGCTTGCGATTGGAGATACAGGGCACCTGGCTGTTCGCTCTTCCTGGCGTGCCAGCCGAGTTGCATCCGATGCTGGATGACACCGTGATGCCGATGTTGGCGGAGTTGTCGGGGGGCAACCGGATCGTTGTGAGCCGGCTTTTGCGAACCTGGGGCGAGTCGGAGTCGGCCATCTCCGACGCGGTGGCCGACATCTACGAGTCGCTCGTCAACCCGACAATGGCGTTCCTGGCGTCGGGCGGCGAGATCAAGTTGCGCCTGACAGCAGCCGCCGAGACCAAATCGGATGCGATGAGCCTCATCGAGCCGGTGGAGAAGCAGCTACGGGACCGCCTGGGCGATCTTGTGTTCGCGGTCGACAGTGACACGGTGGAGACGATGGTGCTGGATGCCTGCGGTTCTCGCGGCTGGTCGCTGGCTACGGCCGAGTCGGCTACCGGAGGAAGAATCGCGGCACGGCTCACCGGTGTGGCCGGGGCCTCGAAGGTGTTCAGGGGAGGCATCGTTGCCTACAACAACGACGCCAAAGAGGATCTACTGGGAGTGAGCCACGAGATGCTCGTCGAGGTAGGAGCCGTTAGCCCTGAAACCGCTCTGGCGATGGCAGCGGGCGCTGCCGAGCGGTTGGGGGCCGACGTGGTGGTAGCGGTAACCGGCTCGGCCGGTCCCGAGCCACAGGAGCAAGATGTCGGCACGATGATCGTTGCGGTGCGCACCCCTGAGGCGAGCCGAGCTCGGGTTATCAAGATGCCGGGGGATCGAGAGCGTGTCCTCACCTACACCACGACCGCAGCCCTTCATCTGCTTCGTCTGGCGGTGACCGGAGCATGGTCGGAGCAGCGTTGGGTTCCGACGACTCAGTAGGGAGACTCTTCGTCGCCGTGGCCTTGTCCGACGCGGTTCGCCACGGCCTGGCAGCTCATCTCAACGATGCCGTCGAAGGCTCTTTACCAGGCCGCCCCCTGCCTGCGGACAACTGGCATATCACTCTGCGCTTCCTCGGCGAGACAAGCCAACGAGAACTCGAGATGCTGTTGCACGGTTTGGCATCGGGTTTGTCGATTGCCCCCTTCGTGGTCGGCTTCGGAGCCTTGGGAGCATTTCCGAAACCAACGAAGGCCACCGTGCTGTGGCTGGGTGTGGCGCGGGGTGGCGACGAGCTGGCGACGTTGGCCTCGACCGCCGAAGATGCTGCGCTCCGCGCCGGTTTCACGCCAGAGGAGCGTCCCTTCCACCCCCACCTCACCTTGAGCCGGATACGGCCGCAGCGCGATGTCACCGCAACTGTGGAGTCCGTCGGGCGGTTCCCGCTCACACAGATGGTCGATGAGGTGGCGGTGTATCGCAGTCATCTAGGAGGTGGTCCGGCTCGTTACGAGGTAGTGGACACAGTTGGCCTGGTCCCCTGAGAATGGGAGGCCGGTTCTAAACCGACTGGCTTGCAGTGGTGGTGGGTATATTCGGCCAGCTGTGAGTCGCGTCGAGAACATGCTCCGACGGGTTGATCCCGCTACGCAAGTCGGCATCGAGATCGGTCCCCTCGATAAGCCGATCGTCGAACGTGGCGACGGCACTGTGTACTACGTGGATCAGGCCTCCGCTCAAGACCTGGCCTCCACATACAAGGAAGACCGCGCGGTTGATATCGACAGGATCGTCGATGTGGATTTCATCTGGGGCCAAGCCAGCCTGGCCGAACTCCTCGGGGAGGTGGCCCCGCTCGACTACATCATGGCTTCACACGTCATCGAGCACGTTCCCGACCTCGTCGGCTGGCTGTGCGAGGCGGCGGCGGTGCTCAACACCGGGGGCATTCTGGCGCTGGCCGTTCCCGACAAGCGGCTCACCTTCGATTACCTACGAGGCGAGTCGACAACCTCTGAGGTGATCGGGGCCTACCTGGATCGGCCCCGCCGTCCTTCTGCTCGGCAGGTGTTCGCCCATTTCTCACTCGCAGTTGAGCTGGATGTTGCCGTTGCTTGGTCGGCACCGATTCCTGCGAACAGCTTGCGCCCGATACACACCACCGACGCCGCGCTCGATTGGGCCCGCAAAGCTGCCAACGGCGACTACGTGGATGTTCATTGCTGGGTGTTCACACCGACATCGTTTGTAGCCCGAATAAGAGAACTGGTGGACACGGGCCTGCTCGACTTCTCGATCGCAGAACTCACACCAACTGCGACCAACGAGCTGGAGTTCTATGTGTCCCTGGAGAAGCTGGCTCCAGACATTGCCGCCGAAGACAAACGGCGGATCCAACTGACCGGGCTCAAAGCAGCCGAGGAATCGATAGCCAATTGGCCTCACGTTCCGGCTCGCGCCGAATCGGCTGAGGAATTGCTGGAGCGCCTTGACGCGCAAGCTGACGCCCTCAACGAAGCGGAGTTGAGGATCGAAATGCTCACCGCCTCCACCTCGTGGCGGGTAACTGCTCCCTTGCGTTTCATGGGTCGGGCGCTGCAGCGCTTCAGGAAGTAGCCGTCTCCGCTCGGTATCACGGAAGCCACTCGTAGCAGTAGTAATCTGACCCGCTGAATCGACTTTTCGAGTCGAGGACCCGATGACTTCATCACCGACGATCTACGACTCCGACCTGGCGCGCCGACCCCTCATCAGCGAGCTAGCCAACGTATGGAGCTTCCGAGGGCTGTTGCGGCTGCTGGTCGTGCGCGACCTCACCCTTCGCTACAAGCGCTCAACTCTTGGCGTGTGGTGGACGTTGCTCAATCCACTGTTGACCACGGCGGTGATGTGGATCGTCTTCTCCCAGGTGTTTCGCTTCGAGATCCCCGATACTCCCTTCGCGGTCTATCTGTTGTCCGGCGTGTTGCTGGTGATGTTCTTCTCCCAGGCAGTCATCGCGTCTGGGGGATCGATCGTGAACAGCCGGCCGGTCCTTTCCAAGGTCTATGTGCCACCAGAGATATTCGCGGTTTCCACTGCAACGTCGGCTGGGGTGAACTTCTTGTTCAGCCTGGTCCCACTGATGATTGTGCAGCTAGCCACCGGCGTTGGGATCCCATGGACGATCATCTTGGTTCCGATCCCGATCATCGCCATGCTGGCGCTGTCGGCTGGGCTGGGCATGCTGGTGGCGTCGGCCGCGGTCTATTTCTACGACATCATCGACCTCACCGCCGTGCTGA
>JAOTWH010000197.1 GCA_029863035.1 Acidimicrobiia bacterium
CCGCCCCAACCTCGACCAAAGCCTCAGAGGGGGCCGGCTGGGGTTCGGGAACATCTGTGAGATCGACGGCGACGCTGCCATCGCCCCGGTTGGTCAGTGCTTTCAATGTCGCCCTCCTTGGGGATCGCACCTCCATGATGCACGGTGGATAGTGGTTGTACCATCGACGCCCATGGGTTTGGCCAATCGCGAGCTGGGCAGGCGACGATTCTGATGGAGAACGAACACCTGGCGGTCATCGGACTCGGTCTCATGGGCTCACGGATGTCGGAGCGACTGTTGGGAGATGGCTTCAAGCTGCGCGGCTTCGATACGAGCTCGGAACGATTGGCCGAGTTCGAGCAGAGAGGCGGACAGCCGACCGGCTCACCATCGGAAGCGGTGCAAGGTTGCTGGGCGGCTCTGCTCTCACTCCCTACCTCCGATGTTTCGCGAGAGGTCTGCCTGGGGCGCGGCGGCATAGCCGAAGGAAGCGAACCTCCGCTCATCGTTTATGACACCACGACCGGTCGGCCCCAGGACGCGGTGGAGATCTCCGCCGCGCTGGCCGAGCAAGGGGTGGCCTATTGCGACTCCACCGTTAGCGGCAACGGCGAGATCGCCCAGCAAGGCAAGCTGGTGGTGATGATGGGCGGGCAGGCGGATGCCTATCGCGCCGGGCGACCGATCTTCGAGTCGATCGGCCGATCCCACCACCACGTCGGGCCCCCCGGATCAGGATCACGCATGAAGCTAATCGTGAACCATGTGCTAACGATCCACCGCATGGCCCTGGGCGAGGCATTGGTCGTTGCCGAGCTGAGTGACATGGACCTCGAGGCGACACTGGAGGTTCTCAAGGACAGCCTGGCGTATTCGAAGGCCATGGACGCCTGGGGTGAGCGGATGATCGCCGGCGACCACGAGGAGCCATTCGCCCGACTTCGACAGAGTCACAAGGACTCCCGCCTCATCGTCGACCACGGGCTGGGCCTGGGTGCACCGATGGATCTTGTCGCCGTGGTGAGGGATGCTCTGGCCGAAGGAGAATCGACCGGTCTCGCCGATCTCGATAACTCGGCGGTGGTCGAAGTGGTCAGGCGACGGGCCGGAATCGGCCGGGTTGACTAGGGCCTGCGGCCTGATCGATGCGGTAGGGCGGATGCCGGCCCACGCCTCGATCCTATATTGCGCCCGAATATGAGGGTCAACACTTCGAGGCTGGGATGAACCGGGTTATCGATATCCATTGCCACCGTGAGTGCGCCAAGGCGGCAGCGCTGGTCAAGCCCGAGGCCGATCGGCTGGGACGACCAGCCCCGCAGCAGTTCGTCAGCGACCTGACCAAGGAGGTCAACCGGCGCCAGATGGAGACGATTCGGCCAATGATGGAATCGGTTGACGTGCGATTGGCCGCCATGGACGAGATGGGTGTCGACGTACAGGCCCTGAGCGTCTCCCCCTACCACCTGTTCAACTGGGCGAGCGGTGAGCTGGCGATCAGCGCGTTCCGAACCATCAATGATGATCTCGCCGAATTCGTCGAGGCCCATCCGCAGCGGTTCGTCGGGCTGGGTGCGGTGCCGCTGCAAGACACCCAGGCGGCTATCTCGGAATTGGAGCGCTGCCGGCGCGAGTTGGACTTCCGCGGCATCGAGATCAGCACCCACGTAGAAGGTGAGGAGATCTCCAGCCCCCGCCTGGAGCCGTTCTGGGAAGCAGTCGCCGATCTCGAGATGGTCGTGTTCATCCATCCCACCGGGTTCACCGACCCAGGCCGCTTCACCGAGCACTACTTCTTCAACACCATCGGCCATCCGCTCGAGGAGGCGATCTGTGCGGGACGCCTCATCTTCGATGGCGTCATGGAGCGTCATCCCGGCCTCAAATTCGTATTCGCCCATGGCGGCGGCTTCCTCCCTGCCTACGCCGGTCGCTTCGACCACGCCTACCACGCCCGGGAGGACGTCAGCCACGGCCTGCCTCGTCCCCCCAGCGAGTACCTGTCGTCGTTCTATTTCGACACGATGGTGTTCGAGCCCGACCAGCTCGGCTTCCTCATCGACAAGTACGGATCCGATCACATCCTGCTCGGCACCGATTACCCATACGACATGGGAGAGAACGATCCACTCGGATTGCTCGACAGGGTGAGCGGGCTCGGCCCCTCCGACGTTGCCCTTATCAGCGGCGGCAATGCCGCACGGCTCCTAGGGTTAGAAATATGAAACCAATAAACCTTGGCATCATCGGCACCGGCTGGTGCGGCGGCATCCGGGCGACCGCCGCTGCCAACAGCGCTTTGGTCGATGGCCTTCATCTGGCCGAGATAAGACCCGAGCGCCTGCAGGAAGTGGCCGCAGCCAGCGGAGCCGCCACCGCAACTGCCGACTGGGAAGAGCTGGTTGCCAACCCGGCGATCGACGCCATCATCGTGTCGGCCACGCCCGAGACGATCCACTATCCCATGGCAAAAGCCGCGCTATCGGCCGGCAAGCACGTGTTGTTGGAGAAGCCAATGGCGATCACCCTGGAGGAGGCAGACGAACTGGTCGAGCTGGCCGAGTCGAACGCCCTCAAATTCACCATCGGGTACTCGCAACGCTTCAACTCGAAGCAGGCACTCGTAAAGCGCAGTGTCGGCGACGGCACTCTCGGAGACCCCGTGAGCGTGCTCATCAGCCGCCACATCACGAGATCGCTCGGAGAGAAGATCGGATCCCGCACCAAGCTGTCTCCCGCTGCGATGGAGGCAACCCACGACATCGACTTCTCCCTGTGGTGCCTCGAGCCGCGACGCCCGATTCGCGTCTACTCCCAGGTGGCATGGGGAGCGCGCCAAGCCGAACAAGGAGTGCCGGACACCCAGGTGATGATCATCACCATGGACGACGGAGTCACAGTCACCATCGGTGCCGGCTGGTCGCTGCCGACCGGGTACCCCAACTACTCCGCCACCTGGATCGAATTCATCGGCACCGACGGAGCGCTCATGATGGACGCCAGCCACAAGGACATCGTGCTCAACACCACGAAAGGTGGCGTGGAGTTCCCGCTCTCCACCATGCCGGGTGAGTACGTGGACCACGTCTACGCCGGCCCCATGGAGAGAGAAACGATCCACTTCCTCGAAGCCGTCGTGTACGACCGAGCGGTAATGGTCGACCCGAAGACAGCGCGTCAGGCGATGGAGGTCTATCTGGCGGCCGACCTGTCGGTGGAGACAGGTCAGGTAGTCGAACTACCGCTGCAACGTTCCCCCGAGGGACTCCACCTGGCCGGGGCAGTCAAAGACTGACCGAGGCCGGCAGGGGGCGGAGGCGATAGCTGAGGACGAAAGCAAGGGTCGAAACCGCAGCCGCGCCACTCACGAAGAGCCACCCGGCCGAGTAATTCCCTTGACCGGCGAGCAACCCGACCACCAGCGGGCCGGTCAGGGTTCCAACCAGGTTGGAGGAGAGGACGAGTCCGGTGGCCCGCGCCGGGAACTCCGGGTAGGTCTTGACGACCGTGAAGAAGAACACTGCCGGCCAACCCCAGGCCCCGAGTACGGCCAGAGGCATGGCGAACAGATACGGCCCCGGCGTCGACGCCACCATCAGTACCAGAGCCCCAACCGCACCGGCCCCGACCAGCCAGATCATCTCGGTATGGCCGGTGCTCTGCCTGCGGTCCGCCAGCCACCCTGCTCCGACCCTCACGCCGACCACCAGGATGGAGAAAGTCGCCAGAATGATGCCGGCCACC
>JAOTWH010000030.1 GCA_029863035.1 Acidimicrobiia bacterium
GGCGGTAGCCAGGGGGTTCCCAATCAACCTCCTCCCAATAGACTGAGTTGCTATGTCCGTCTTCACCAAGGTGCTCAGCGCCGGCGCCGGTAAGAACCTCAAAGACCTTTTGGCCTTCACCGACGAGGTGAATTCGTTCGAGGCGTCGATCGAACCACTCAACGATGACGACTTGCGCTCCAAGACGGATGAATTCCGATCGCGTCTGGCAGACGGAGAAGCGCTCGACGATATCGCGCCTGAGGCGTTCGCTGTGGTCCGCGAGGCGGCACGACGGGTCCTGGGTCAACGCCACTTCGATATGCAGGTGGTTGGGGCTGGGGCGATGCATCGGGGGATGATCGCCGAGATGAAGACCGGCGAGGGCAAGACGCTGGTTTCGACCATGCCTTCGTATCTCAACGCCCTCGGCGGCAATGGGGTGCACATAGTCACCGTCAACGATTATCTGGCCAAGCGCGACTCGGAGTGGATGGGTGGCATCCTTCGCTTCCTCGGCCTGAGGGTCGGTCTTATCCAGTCGTACATGTCGCCCGAGGAGCGGAGGCCCGCATACGAAGCCGACATCACCTACGGCACCAACAACGAGTTCGGCTTCGACTACCTGCGAGACAACATGGCCATGACGCCCGAGCAAATGGTGCAGCGGGGCCATCACTACGGCATCGTCGACGAGGTGGACTCGATCCTGGTCGATGAGGCCCGCACCCCGCTCATCATCTCCGGTCGCGACACAGACGCCGCCAAGTGGTATCGCGACTTCGCCCGCATCGCCGAGCGATTGCAGCCCGATGTGCACTACGAGGTCGACGAGGGGAAACGTCAGGTGGTGACCATGGAGGAAGGTGTCACCAAGGTCGAGAAAATGCTCGGCGTCGAGAACATGTACGACTACACCAACACCGATCTCGTGCATCACCTCGATGCGGCGCTACGTGCCAAGACGCTTTACAACCGCGATGTCGAGTACCTGGTCACGAATGGCGAGGTGAAGATCGTCGACGAATTCACAGGTCGCATCCTCGATGGACGGCGCTACTCGGAGGGTCTGCACCAAGCGATCGAAGCCAAGGAAGGCGTCAAGATCAAAGAGGAGAACCAGACCCTCGCCACCATCACGCTCCAGAACTACTTCCGCCTCTATGAGAAGTTGGCTGGAATGACGGGGACGGCAGCCACCGAAGCCTCCGAGTTCAAGGAGATCTACGGCCTTGAGGTGGTGGAGGTCCCAACCAATCGTCCTATCGACCGAGCAGATGAGGGGGATCTCATCTACGTGAACGTCGACGCCAAGTTCGACGCCGTGATCGAGGACATCGGGGCACGCCACACAGCTGGTCAGCCGGTGTTGGTCGGCACCGTTTCTATCGAGAACAGCGAGCGGATCTCCTCGTTGCTCAAGAAACGGGGCATCCCACACGAGGTGCTCAATGCCAAGGCCCACGAGCGCGAGGCACACATCATCGCCCAGGCCGGCAGGCTGGGAGCTGTAACCGTGGCCACCAACATGGCAGGGCGAGGCGTCGACATCATGTTGGGAGGCAACCCGACAGAGGTGGCGGAGAGCGAGCTGAAGCGCAAAGGTCTGGAGCCGGGCACGGACGCCTACCAGGCGGCGTTCGCGGAGGCGTTCGAGCGGGCTCAGGCAGAGACCGCGGCGGAACAAGAAAAGGTGATCGCGTTGGGCGGGCTTTACGTTCTGGGAACCGAACGCCACGAGTCGCGACGAATCGACAACCAGCTTCGAGGTCGATCTGGGCGTCAGGGTGACCCGGGCGAATCGCGCTTCTATCTCTCGCTAACCGACGACCTGATGCGGCGCTTCGCCTCAGAGAAGATGGCATCCATAATGGAGCGACTCAAGCTGCCGCCCGACGTGCCAATCGAGGCGAAGATGGTCTCGAAGGCGATCGAGCGGGCCCAGAGCCAGGTCGAGTCCCAGAACTTCGAGATCAGGAAGAACGTCCTCAAATACGACGAGGTCATGAACCGCCAGCGCGAAGTGATCGCCGAATGGCGTCAGAAGGTCCTGGCGGGCGACTCGGCCAAGGAACTGGTTTCGGACTGGATGGACGAAGTCGTTGCAGAAGAGATCAATTCAGCCTTCGGTGAGGATCCCGAGGACCGAGGATCATGGGATTGGGAGGAGTTGTCCACCCGTCTCAACCTGTTCTTCCCTATCGAGATCACGGCCCAGCGTTTCGGGCCCGACGTGATCCTGGAAGACATCGTGGACGCGGCGGCGGAGGAGTCCCACGTCGCATACGAGAAGCGTGAAGAGGAGATCACTCCAGAAGTCCTACGCCGCTTAGAGCAGACGGTGATCCTGTCGATCATCGACAACAAGTGGCGCGAGCACCTCTCCGACATGGACTACTTGCGCGCCGGCATCGGACTGAGGGCGATGGGGCAAAAGGACCCGCTGGTGGAGTATCAACGCGAGGGCTACGACATGTTCGCCGAGCTGGTCACCGCTGTGAAGCACGACGCCATCCGCTATCTGTTCCACGTCCAACTGGTCGACCAGTCCAAAGCTCAGCAGCCCAAGGTGCAACTCCAGGCGGTCGGCCCGGGCGGTAACCAGGGGGCGACCAAGCGTCAGGCCAAGAGCGGCGACAAGGTGGGCCGCAACGAGCCCTGTCCTTGCGGCTCAGGCAAGAAGTACAAACGCTGCCACGGCGCCGCGGCCTAAGACGTTTCTCGTTTCTCGTCCAGAAACGAGAAACGAATGACTCTACGTCCCCGGCTTCACTACCCGTTGGCCGGCGAGGGAGCCGATTAGCTGGACGATGAGTTCGGCGGTCTGGTTCTGATCGTCAAGGATCGGATTGACCTCGGTGAACTCGGCTGAGGTGAGGATGTCGGCTTCCGCCAGCAATTCCATCATGAGATGGCTCTCGCGATATGTCAATCCGCCCACCACCGGAGTGCCGGTGCCGGGGGCGTGGCGGGGATCGATGGCGTCGGCGTCGAAAGACAGATGCACGCGATCTACGCCGTCTGCGGTGAGCACCGAGAACGTTTCCTCAAGGATCGATGCGATTCCCCTCAGGTCGATGTCGTGCATCGTGAAGTGGGTGATGTCCGAGGCCCGCAACCGCTCTGCCTCTTCACGGTCCACACTGCGCAGTCCGATGATGACGGTGTGGTCCTCAAGGGCCTTTGGACTCACCCCGGCCACATTGATGAGAGCCTCGGGGCCGTGGCCGAGGATGGCCGCCACCGGCATCCCGTGGATGTTTCCGCTTGGGCTGGTTTGGGGGGTGTTGAAGTCGGCGTGAGCGTCTATCCACAACAGGCCCTGGCGTGGCTCGACGGCCGCCACTCCACCCATAGTGCCGATAGCAACCGAGTGGTCGCCGCCGATCACAAGCGGAAAGTGGTCTGCCCGAACTGCCGACTCCACCTCCGCTGCCAGCGATTCGGAATCCCTCACGACGTGATCGAGGTACCGAGCCGATGGATCGCCCTCGTCCGAAGTCGTCATCGAAGCGCATTCGATGTCGCCGCGGTCGATGACCTCGAACCCGAGCGCCTCGAGGCGGGGGATCACACCTGCCACCCGCACCGCGCTGGGCCCCATGTCGACGCCGCGGTGAACCTGACCAAGGTCCTGAGGAGCGCCGATCAACTCGATCGTGGGCTTGGATATCAGCACGAGCGCAGGCTATCGAGCCGCTTCCACCTCAGGGGGAGGTACCTCGGGCGCGTGATGGCCACCCAGAGCGATCTCGCCTCTCGCATCAAGAGACTGCGTTCACGCCTCGATGATGCCCCGAGGCTCCTATGGCCTGACGCCAAGATCGCCAGCGTCACCACTCTCGAGTGGTCGCTGGAGGGCGCCGAATTGCTGATAGGAATGGCTGTCGAGGAGGCAGACGAATCGGCGTTGAACGACGCTAGCGCGTAGCTCCTCGCTATTTGCTCCCTACGTCGGTTTGGCCCTCACTTGTCGCGCTAGAGGCGGCGCTGCGAGCGTGCTGTCACGCTGGTAACTCGTTCCCAGTTCGTAGCCCTTGGTTGATCAGAGGCGAGAAACGGCCGGAAGGTTGGGGGTCAAGCTCCGACAATTTCCGACCGATGAACCCGCTTACCCGAAAGGACTGCATGAGCTTCCCGCGGCCATTGGAACCGCCTCCATACACCATCTTCCCCAGGTTGGGAGTCGTGGTAATGGCAATCGCGCTCATCTCCTCCTCCTGGCTGCAGCCGCTATCGGCTGGCGACAGCCCGCAGGGCGATTCCGCTCTTCCCTGGCCGGCCACAATCGCCGAGTACACCTACGACACCGGTGCGTCCATATCCGACGTCCAGGACAACAACCCCGGCTATTCCGATCTCTGGGCGGGAGCGGCAGACAACCTGCCCAGCGTCTTTTTCGACTCCGACGGCACGAACATCTTCCTGCGGATGCGGGTGCGCGCCGACCCCGACAAGAACGGCGGGTTGGAATCCACCAACTACCTCGTCTCGATCGCTGTTGGGGGAGTGCAGGCGGCCGTGGTCGGACTGAATGGCAAGCCATCATCGGTGGATTTCGTCTACACGGCTAACGCGGACGCGTCCGTCTTTCGCGAGATCTACACCACGCCGTTCACCAACGACGGGTCGGGTACCAGCGCTGGGGCCCGGTGGTACGCAGCTCCCGACGAGGGATATTTCCTGGACTTCCAGGTACCCATTTCAGCGATCACCGCGGTGGAGCCGTCCATTACGCCGTCGACTCCCGTCCAGCTCTACTTCGGTAGCTCGCAAGCAGCCAATCTCTCCGTTATCAACAAGGACTACATGATCGGCACCGCGGTCAGCTACGTAGGGCTGGAAACGGTCACGCTGTCCGGGGCACCCGCTACTTCGCCCCCAACGGCCAACGACGACTCTGTATCCGTCGTCGAGGACGGGTCGGTCCTGGTGGATCTGGCCGGCAATGACGTCGACTCCGATGGTGACCTCGATCCCGCATCGCTCATCGTCACCGTAGGTCCGGCCAATGGCTCGGTAGTCAACAACGGGAATGGAACTGTCACTTACACGCCCGATCCCGGCTTCAACGGAAGCGACACGCTTGCTTACACGATCTGCGACCTCGGCGGCCAGTGCGATGGCGCTGCTTTGTCGATCACGATCGATCCTGTGAACGACGACCCGTTGGCGGCCGATGATGTCCTCACCACACCGGAGGACTCGCTTGCCGCCATCGACGTCGTGGCCAACGACTCCGATCCCGATGGCGACCTGTTGTCGGTTCCGCTCTACGACACCACATCGGCCAACGCGGGAACCGTCGTGTGCAGCCTGGCAGGATCGTGCACGTACGATCCTCGTCCCGACTACTCGGGAACGGATTCTTTCTCGTACACGCTCGATGACGGGGTAGGCGGCACCGCCACTGCCACGGTGTTCATAACCGTGGTCGGGGCCAATGATGCCCCTGCTGCCGTGGACGATCCGGTCACGATCCCCGAAGACACCGTCAGCACCGATATCTCCGTGCTCGGCAACGACGTTGATCCCGAATTCGACGTGTTGATCATCGATTTCTTCACTCAGCCGGCGGTCGGCTCAGTTGTGGACATCGGTGGTGGGGTGCTCCAATACGCTCCCCCCGCTGATTGGGCGGGCACCGACACCTTCACCTACAGGGTGTGTGACGGCGGCTCGCCCTCGCTTTGTGACGAGGCCCAGGTCGTGGTCACCGTTTCTCCCGTTAACGATGCCGCGGTCGGAGGCGCCGACTCGGTTACCGCCCTGGAGGACATCGACGCCGTCATCCCTATGGCGACGCTCCTGTCGAACGACTCCGACCTCGATGGTCCCGGTCCTCTGGTGATCACCGCAGTCACCAGCGGCACCGAGCCCACCAGCGGAACGGTTTCGATAGTGGGGAGCGACGTTGTTTACCAGCCCTTTCTCAACTACAACGGCCCCGACACCTTCACCTACACCGTGTGCGACAGTGCGGTGCCGCCAGGGTGCGCGGTCACTTCGGTTTCGGTGAACGTCGGCGGCGTCAATGATCCTCCCATCGCCGACGATGAGTCTGTGTCGGCGTCCGAAGACATCGACGCCGTCATCCCCATGGCAACGCTGCTCTTGGGCGACAGCGACGTCGATGGCCCCGGTCCTCTGGTGATCACTACGGTCACAAACGGAACCAACGGAACGGTTTCGATCGTGGGGAGCGACGTGGTCTATTCCCCCGACCCCGACTTCAACGGCTCCGACGCATTCACCTACACCGTGTGCGACGGCGGGACTCCTCCAGGGTGTGACGTCGCCAGCGTGGATGTCGACGTCGTTGCCGCCAATGACCCACCGATTGCCAAGGACGACACAGTCACCACCGATGAAGACACATCGGCAACGATCGCGGTGCTGAGCAACGATTCCGACGTTGATGCGTTAGACGTGCTCACCGTGACCAGCATCGAAACACTCCCGCTCAAGGGGACCGCGACGATCAACCTCGACCAGACGATCACGTACACGCCGGAACCGGACTTCTTCGGAGTGGATGAATTCGAGTACCAGATCTGGGACGGCTCGGCCACCGTAACCGCCTGGGTCCGGTTCGTCACGGTGAACCCGGTCAACGATGCCCCGGAGGCAACCGGCGACAGCGCTTCCGTGCTTGAGGACGGATCGGTCGTCGTCGCCGTCCTCGGCAACGACGACGATGTCGATGACACGGTGCTGACGGTTACGGCTGCGGGACCTGCGTCGAACGGCACGGTCGCAGTGAATCCGGACAACACGGTCACCTACACACCGGATCCGGACTACTTCGGCACCGATAGCTTCAGCTACACACTCTGTGATCCAGGCGGGCTGTGCGACAGCGAAACGGTGTCGGTGATCATCGATGCGGCTAACGATGATCCATCTTCCGGAGACGACGTGGCCATCGCCTCAGAGGATGGAAGCACCACGATCGTCGTACTGGCCAACGACTCCGACCCCGACGGCGATTCGCTCACCGTGGCCTCGGCGGGGCCGGCGTCGAACGGAACGGTCACGGTCAACCCAGACGGGACGGTGACCTACGTTCCCAACCCGGACTTCAACGGCTCAGACTCGTTCGCCTACATCGCCGCCGACGGCTTCGGTGGCACCTCCACCGCCACCGTCGCGGTGACCGTGACGGCTGTCAACGATGCTCCCGTGGCCGCGGCCGGTGCTCTCGGTGTCACTGAAGATGGAACAGCGACTATCGGCGTGCTCGGGCTAGCGGTGGATCCCGACGGCGATCTGCTCACCGTGACCTCGGCGGGGCCGGCGTCGAACGGAACGGTCACGGTCAATCCAGACGGAACGGTGACCTACGCTCCCGACCCTGACTTCAACGGCAGCGACCTGTTCAGCTACACCATTGACGATGGCAACGGTGGCATCTCCGGTGGAACCGTGATTGTCTCGGTCGCACCCGTCAACGATGAGCCTGTTGCTGCCGACGACGCCATGGTGGTGACGGAGGACGTGGCGGCCACCGTGGACGTCGTGGCCAATGACACCGACGTCGATGGCGATGAGCTCTTCGTCGGCGCGCTGACTCAGGCGAGCCACGGCACGGCCCTGCTGAACGCAGACGGAACCGTGACCTACGTTCCCCACGCCGACTTCAACGGCACGGACAGCTTCGGATACGAGGTCTGCGACCCGTCGGGCGCGTGCACTCCGGGGACGGTTTCAATTGTGGTGAACGCCGTTAACGACCCACCCAGCTACACCGGGGAGCTCATCCTCACTTCGGCGCCGGGCACTACCCCGGCCCCACTTGCCATCTATGAGCCGGACGGTGAGGCCTTCACCGTCACGGTGATATCTGGGTCGCTGCCACCTGGCTTGATTCTGCATTCGGACGGAACTTGGTCTGGAGCGGCTCCAGCCGGCGTCTATCCGTTGACGCTCGAGGTGTGTGATGCTGTGGCGGCGTGTTCAGTAGTGAGCGTCGTCCTCTCCGTCGTGACGACGCTGACTCATACGCAGTTCAATCTTGAGGTAGCTAAGACCGAGGAGTTGCCCGCAACCGGTTTCGACCTGGCTGAGCTTGTTGCGGCGGCGTTCCTCTTCCTTGTCCTGGGCGGTTTCGCGTTGCTGGCCGTGTCCGATCGGCGGCGCAACACTCGCTCGGCGGAGGTTGGCTGGTAACTACCATCCCGCCGATGGCCACCCAGAGCGATCTCGCTTATCGCATCAAGGAACTGCGTTCCCGGCTCGATGATGCCCGGAGGTTCCTTTGACCTCGCCGCCGCCACCGAACGCGCCGAAGAGCTGAGAGAGGCCGCCTCAGCCCCCGATCTGTGGAATGACACCAAGCGGGCCACCTCGGTGACCAAGGAGCTGGCGCGCCTCGATGCCAAGATCGCCAGCGTCACCAACCTCGAGCAGCGCCTGGAGGACGCCGAGCTGCTCATCGTTATGGCGGGAGAAGAGGGGGACGAGTCGGCGTTGACGGATGCCGCAGGCGAGGTGGAAGGCCTCGGTGAGGCCGTGGCCGATCTGGAACAGGCCGGCCTCTACTCGGGCCAATACGACGAGCACGACGCCATCGTCTCGGTTCATGCCGGTGCCGGGGGAGTGGACGCACAGGATTGGGCCGAGATGATGCTGCGCATGTATCTGCGCTATCTGGAGCGGAAAGGCTTCGAGGTGGAGGTCGACGAAGTCTCGCCGGGGGAAGAAGCCGGCATCAAGAGCGCCACCTTTACGGTTCGCGGCGAGCACGCCTATGGGACGATGGAGGGCGAGCGAGGGGTCCACAGGTTGGTGCGGATCAGTCCGTTCGATGCAGCGTCACGCCGTCATACCTCGTTCGCTGCGGTCGATGTAATCCCGGAAACCGAGGTGGACGAGATCGAGATCAACGAAGAGGATCTCCGAGTTGAGACCTTCCGGTCGCAGGGAGCGGGTGGTCAGCACGTCAACGTCACCGACTCGGCGGTTCGCATTACCCACTTGCCAACAGGGATCGTTGTGAGTTGCCAGGCAGAACGTTCTCAGCTCCAGAACAAGACGCGTGCCATGCAGCTGTTGGGGGCGCGCCTCGCAGTGGTCGCTCGTCAAGATCAGCTCGATCACCTCGATGAGATCAGGGGCGAGCAGGGCGAGGCAGCGTGGGGTCGCCAGCTTCGCAGTTACGTGCTCCAGCCCTATCAAATGGCCAAGGATCTGCGTACGGATGTCGAGGTCGGCAATGTCAATGGGGTACTCGACGGGGACCTGGACCTCTTTGTCGAGGCCTACCTGCAGTGGCGTCGCAGTAACTAGAAACGCTCAGGTTGGGGAGAACCGCTGGTATCGTGCCATCGCGCCGCGGCGTTCGAACGCCCCAAGCAAAGAGTTTTCCGCTCCCTAAAGGCGTGTGTTCATGATTCGGCTCCAAGGTGTATCGAAGGTCTATGACGGTGGCGTCGTGGCCCTCAAAGACGTCAACCTCGAGGTGGCCAAAGGCGAATTCGTGTTCGTCGTCGGCCCCTCCGGTTCGGGGAAATCAACTCTGGCCAGGCTGCTGCTGCGCGATGAGCGCCCTACGTCTGGAGATATCTGGGTGGCCGGCAAGCACGTTTCCGAGCTGCCGTCCTGGAAAGTGCCCTACCTGCGTCGCTCAATGGGCACCGTTTTCCAGGACTTCAAGCTGCTCCCTAAGAAGACCGTGGAGGAGAATGTGGCGTTCGCTCTTGAGGTGATTGGTCGTCCCCGTCACGTGGTCCGAACCCAGGTGCCCCAGGTCCTCAAGCTGGTTGGTCTCTCCGCCAAGGCAGATCGACTCCCCATGCAGCTTTCTGGTGGCGAACAGCAGCGAGTTTCCATCGCCCGTGCTTTCGTCAACCGCCCTCTGATCCTGCTAGCCGACGAGCCAACCGGCAACCTCGATCCGGCCACCTCGGTTGGCATCATGAAGCTGCTGGATCGCATCAACCGCACCGGAACCACGGTGATAATGGCCACCCATGACCATGCCATCGTCGACGCCATGCGGCGCCGTGTTGTACAGCTCGAGCGGGGCCGAGTGGTGAGAGACCAGAGCCGCGGCGTATACGGATCGCCCACCGCCGAGACCGCAGTGGCCGCGCCCCAGCCGGTGGAGGGCTAGCCATGAGGCTTCGCTTTCTCCTCTCGGAGGCGGTCGCCAATCTGCGTCGCAACGCGCTGGTCGTGATCGGGGCCATTCTGGCCGTCGCTGTGTCGATCGCACTCACCTTCGGGGCTGTGTTGGTCGCAGAAGTGGTGCGCATCAATACCGTCCGCTGGGAGGAAGGGGTGCGTGTCATCGGGTGGGTCAACGATCAGTTGTCGCCCCAGGGCGTCAACGCCTTGGTCGCCGAAGTGAGTGGTTGGGAAGGTGTGGACAGTGTCACCTACGTCTCCAAGACCGAGGCCTACGACGAGGCGCTCCGCATGTTCCGCGAAGGTTCTGTGACCCGGGAGACCATCGAGGAAGATCCCAACCTGCTGCCAGCCTCCATTCGCATCAACCCCAACGACTCGCAGGAGTATCGGGTGATCGAAGACCGATTGCGCGCCACGCCCGGCATCGAGGAGGTCTCGTCGCCGTCCGGCGCGCTCGAGGTGATGTTCACGCTGAAGAACTTCGTAACCCAGGGCAGTCTGATCTTGGCCCTGGTGCTGGCGCTTTCGGCCGTTGTCTTGATCGCCAACACGATCCGTTTGGCTATCTACGCTCGCCGCGAAGAGGTGAGCATCATGAAGCTGGTTGGCGCCAGCAATTGGTTCGTTCGCGTTCCCTTCTTGTTGGAGGGCATGGTTGAGGGTCTCTTGGGCGGGGCCCTCGCCGTCGGCGCATTGGCTGGCGGCTATCAGACGTTCGTAGCAGGTCGAGAGGATGCTCTGCCCGACCTGTTCCGATTGGATGTCGGAGGTGACTTCCTCTGGCAGTGGGGCCTGACCCTAATGGCGCTCGGCGTTTTCGTCGGCGTCGTGGGAAGCGGAGTTGCGCTCCGCCGCTTCCTGCGGGAGGCCTGACCCGTGCGGCGCATGGCGCTGCTTCTCGTTTTGGCTCTTGTGGTGCCATCGACGGCGCCCGCCTTTGGGTCACTTGAGGAGGAGCTCGAGGAGGTCGGCTCCAGGCTCGATGCCATAAAGGCCGATATCGATGCCGCCCAGGTCGAACGCACCACGCTCGGCAACCAGATCTTCGCGTCCGGCGCCCGCCTTGACGAGTTGGTTGCCGATCTGGCGGTGGCGGAGGCGGACCTGAGTGCCGTCAGTGAGCGGATCCAGGACGGCGAGACCCGGCTCGAAAGCATCAGGGCCGAGCTAGTGGCCAGACGTGGTCTTCTCGAAGCGACGCGAACTCAGCTCGACGCCACCAAGGAACGGGCCCGCGAACAAGCTGTCGCTCTCTACAAAGCAGGCGGACAAGATCTAACAGCCGTTTTGATCGCTTCGGAAGAGGTGATGGAGGTTGCCGTTGGGTTGCAATACGCCACCTGGGCAAGCGAGGCGACCGGGCGACTCGGGACCCAATTGGAGGTGCTGAAGCTCGAAGAGTCTCGCCAGCTAGGGGCTGTGGTCGGGCAGGAGGCAGAGGTCGGTCAGGAGCTGGAATTACTTCGGCAACAGCGGAATCGGCTCGAAGAGCTGGCGGCCCAGGTTGCGAGTGTTAAGGCTTCGGTCGAGTCGGAGCTAGCTCTGCAGCGCGACCTTCTGGCGCAGGTCGAGGAAGAGATCGACCACTTCGACAACGAACTCGAAGCCCTGGCGATAGAGCAGCAGCGCATCGAAGCCCTCATCATCCAGGCGCAGTCGGAGGGTGGCAAGGCACCGGGGATACTGGTTCGACCGGTGCCCGGTCAGATAACGTCGCCGTTCGGCAACAGGGTTCATCCCATCACGGGAACGGTGCGACTCCATACCGGCCTGGATATGTCGGCCGCCTTCGGCCAGCCCATCAAGTCGGGAGCCGCAGGAGTGGTGATCCTGGCCAGCGAATTCGGCGGTTATGGCAATACGGTGATCGTCGATCACGGCGGCGCCATGTCGACTCTCTATGCCCACCAGAGCGAGCTGGCCGTGAGCAACGGCCAGACGGTTGAGGCGGGTCAAGTGGTCGGGTACGTCGGGAGTACGGGCTTCTCCACGGGCGCCCACCTCCACTTCGAGGTGCGCCTGGGTGGTGCGCCCGTCGACCCAGCTCCGTACCTGTGACCAAGGACGGCCGCAAGGTCGTTGCCAAGAACCGCACCGCCTCGCGCAACTTCGAGATCATCGACACGCTGGAGGCGGGTCTGGTGCTGGTTGGCTCCGAGGTGAAGAGCCTGCGCCAGGCTCAATGTGAGCTGAAGGACGCCTACGCGTCGATCGATGGCAACGAAGCCTGGCTCCACAACGCTCACATCTCGCCGTACAAGTTCGCCAGAGATGGCGGACACGAGCCGGACCGCCCTCGCAAGCTCCTGCTGCATCGACGCGAGATCGAGCGGTTGCGCGGCCAGCTCGCCGAGAAGGGCCTGACGCTGGTCGCTCTCGAGGTGTACTTCAAGGATGGAAAGGCCAAGGTCTCGCTCGGTGTCGGCAAGGGAAAGCGAGCCTACGACAAGCGCCACAAACTGCGCGAGAAGGAAGAAAAGAGAGAGATGGACAGGGCCGCCAAGAGGCGTAGGTAGCTGGACCCGTCCCACCCTCCCCCTAACCCCCTCCCTGAAGGGAGGGGGGACCCAGCGCGACTCTTTACTTCCCCCTCAGGGGGAAGTACCTCGGGCCGAAGGCCCGAGGGGATGGGGGTGGCGCGACCACATTGGTCCCTGCCACCCTCCCCCTAACCGCCTCCCTGAAGGGAGGGGGGACCCAGCGCGACTCTTCACTTCCCCCTCAGGGGGAAGTACCCCGAGCGAAGCGAGGGGGGATGGGGATGGGGGCGATCACATTGCGCGCCACGTCCCCACCCTCCCCCTAACCGCCTCCCTGAAGTGTGGGGGGACTTGTGAACCCAGCGGGAACACGCCCCCTGTGCCCAACGTTCCTAACATGACAGTCCCCAGCATGGGGGTGACACGGTTTCGACTTTGAGGGTTGAAGTGTCGGAAGCGAGCCGAGGTCCTCGGATCCTCGTTAAATAGCCGGGAACCAAAAATAAGTGCCGACGAAAGTGTCGCACAGGCTGCTTAATTGACAGCCCGTCCCCCCGAAGGGTGCCTGCCTCATCGGGTCGGGGCGACGCAATGCAGGATGCTCCCGCCGGGTTGCCCCGACCGGCGGGTCAAGATCAGGGGCTAGGACCGAGGGAAACTGGCCGACAGAGTCCCATGGTTCCGAAGCTCGCTGTCGGCTGCGCTCGGAGATGCCGACGCTGAAACCTCAGAGGACCGGGGTTCGACTCCCCGCACCTCCACGAACTACATACATTGCTCGCGACTCGGTCGGACCTTCTGCTCGGCCGTCGGGGGCCGATCGCAGAGCGTGCTGCCGCCTCGTCCCGAGCTAAGTCGTGGCTCGGCCGATGGCCTCGCCTGGAACCAACCACGTTCTCCCGTTGACGGTGATCGTGTTGGTCTGGCTCTGATCACTGACCACTGGCGTCTCACTACTGAATACCTACTCTTCGCTCATGGAAATCAAAGAGCTAGGTCACATCGTTCTGTACGTTCGAGACATCGAGCGCTCGCGCAATTTCTACGGAGAGGTGCTCGGGTTCCGCGAGATCGCGGCCGGGCCGGGGCACGCGGCATTCTCATCTCCCCGCACCCACCATGAGCTGTTGCTGCTGGAAGTGGGAGAAAGTGCTGCCCCCATTCCGCAGGGGCGGCGAATCGGCATGTACCACTTCGGCCTGAAGATCGGCGAATCCGACGACGAGCTGCGCGACGCGGTCCGCGAGTTGACCGAGGCGGAAGTCTCCATTCTCGGTGCCACCGATCACAACGTCACCCACAGCATCTACATAGCCGACCCCGACGGGAACGAGATCGAGCTGTATATCGATGTGCAGCCAGAGGCCTGGCACGACGACCCGCAAGCGGTGATGGCGCCCCCCAAGCCGCTTCGGCTCTAGAGGCCCTCAACCGCCCTATTCGCCTGGCGCAAGCTGAGCAAGACCATCACCAGCAGCAGGCCTGCACCGGCCAGAGTGACGGCGGCGCCTACCACCCCGTCGTCGGGCTGGGGTATCACCACAACGCCCGCTACGACCGACATCGCTCCAGCGCCCACGAGCATGGGTGCGGCCGCCCGGTGGCCCGTCTCCCACGCCTCTTCCGAGGCCATCAGCCTCTTGGTGCGCAGCCCTATGGCCCAGTTGCGCTCCAATTTTCCAGCGGCGGCCTTTCTAGCCGTCCAGATGACGGCGAGGCCTGCGAAGATCATGGCGATGCCGGTTACGACATTCATACCTGGACCGTAACCGTGTCGCCGCAGAACCCCGCCACGGTGTCGCGGGCCGCGACGATGACCTCGCTGATGCCCTCGGGAATCGAGATTCCCGACTGGCTACGGGTAAAGGGCTGCTCGCCTTCGTGGGAATGGGTGAGGATGCGAGTCCCCAGCACCGCTCCGTCGGGAGCCCTCACCTCCCAGAGATCGGCGTACTTGTCCGGGCCGGTGTCGGCGGAGCTCACCGTGACCTGAAAGGTGTAAGTGCCATCGCTTTGTAGCGAGGCCTCGGCTGCGATTACGTCAGCGCAGCCGCCGTCGGGCGACACAGCGGTCGTGGTTGCGCTCTCCACCGTTGTGGTTGCGCTCTCCACCGTTGTGGCGGCCTCGTCAGTGCCACAGCCACCGACTGCCAGCGCCACCGTGGCGAGCAACGCCGCGACTCTCACGTGTCGCGCGCCGACACCCGCACCTCTACCAGCGACGGGCCATCTTCGACCGTCAGAGCTGCCTCTAGCGCAGGCCTGAGCTCGTCGACGGTGTCGACCTTGAAGCCCTTGCCACCACATAACTCGGCGTATTGGGCGAAGTCGGGGTTAACCAGGCTGGTCTGCCAAATCGGCCGCAGGGCGGTGACCTGCTCCCGGCTGATCTTGCCAAGCTCGTCGTTGTTGAGCAAGACGTGGGTGATGTTCATGCCGTACTTCACCGCTGTGGTGAATTCGGCCAGGTACTGCCCGAATCCTCCGTCGCCCGACACCGAGACGACCTTGCGTTCGTGTCCTGTTGCTGCCCAGCATCCCATAGCGGCCGGGAAGGCGAATCCGATCGATCCCAGGTAGCCCGACATGACGATCTCCTGGTTCTTCGTCTCGAAGTAATGCCCGTAGGCGTAGGTGTTGTTCCCAACATCGACTGGCATCACAGCGTCGGCGGGAACGACCTGGCTCAACACCTCGAACAGGGCGGCCGGGTGCATGCGCCCCTGGGGATCCACCCGCTTGGCTCGGTCCGCCTTCTCGGCTCGCCAGCGTTGCCACCGTGTCGCGATGTCGGCTCGTTGTTCGGGGCGTTCTATGGTCGGTAGTACCTCGCACAAGGAGTCGAGGGTGGTCCCGATCTCTCCCCAAATGGGAACATCGACCGGGTGGAACTTGCCAAGCGCCATGCGATCGAAGTCCACTTGGATGGTCGGCTTGTTGTGGGAGATCCCGGTGTGATTGGAGAACGATGCCCCAAGCACCAATAAAGCATCGCTGCGGCCCATCACGGCCGAGCCAACGGGCGTGCCGGATCGGCCAAGCACCGCGCACGCCAGCGGATGGTCCTCCGGGACGATGCCCTTGCCCTTGAAGGTGGTGATGATGGGGGCGTCGATCTGTTCTGCCAGCCGCACGATCTGGTCGCGGAAGGGTCGGGCTCCGTTGCCTGCGATGATGACCGGCCGCTTGGCGTTGGTCAGCAACTCCACGGCCTGGCTTAGCTGTTCTTTGGGCGCGGCGATGCGGGGTAGGGCGATCCGCCCTTCTCTTGGCGTGGGTGGAGGGTTGTCGAGCCCGGGGAGCTCTTGAGAGTCATCGGGGAATATGAGGTGGGCCACGTCGCGATTGACAACGGCGTGCTTCACCGCAAGAGCAGCCAGGTCGGAGGCGTTGTGCGCGGTAAGCACGGTCTGGCTCCATTCGGCCACGGTGCTGAACGCCTCG